>NZ_JBAWTG010000076.1:0-22586 GCF_037106235.1 Methylobacterium nigriterrae
TGCGGCGGCGGTTGGTGCGGCGGCCGTCGGCGCCTACGGCGCCACCTATGGCGGCTGCGGGCCATACGCCTACTACGACCGATACGCAGGCGGCTGCCGTCCCTACTGAATGAAGCGCCGAGCATTGAGGCCTCAGCATAACCACGAGACACAACGGCTGACAGAATGCGGCAGGCCAGGTTGGAACGCCTCTGCCAAAACTCAGGCTATTCCTCTGTGCAAGAACAGATAAAGCTCTATACTCAGGCAGCAAGATGGACGCCATTCTCAAGAACAAGCGGCCGCCAAAGCGTACAGCTCAAAATCCAGAATTCACCATGATTGACGCCTATTGGAGGGCCGCAAATTACCTGTCAGTTGGCCAGATTTATCTTTATGACAATCCATTATTGAAAGAACGTCTGACCAAGGAGCACATCAAACCCCGCCTGCTTGGGCATTGGGGCACGACGCCGGGCTTGAACTTCATCTATGTCCATCTCAATCGTCTGATCAAGAAGCATGATCTTGACATGATCTACATCACCGGGCCGGGACATGGCGGGCCGGGCTTGATCGCGAACGCTTACCTCGAAGGAACGTACAGCGAAGTTTATCCGAACATCTCCGCCGACGCTGAGGGCATGAAGCGCCTCTTCAAGCAATTCTCCTTCCCCGGCGGCATACCGAGCCATGTGGCTCCCGAAACACCAGGCTCGATGCACGAAGGCGGCGAGCTGGGCTACTCGCTCTCGCACGCCTACGGAGCCGCGTTCGACAATCCCGACCTCATCGTTGCCTGTGTCGTCGGCGATGGCGAGGCTGAAACCGGGCCGCTGGCGACGAGTTGGCACTCGAACAAGTTCCTCAGCCCAGTGACCGACGGAACGGTTCTGCCGATCCTGCACCTGAACGGGTACAAGATTGCAAACCCGACCGTGTTGGCCCGGATCAGCCACGAAGAGCTCGAACATCTCTTCCGTGGATATGGATACACTCCCTATTTCGTCGAAGGCCATGAGCCGGCCGAGATGCACCAGCTCATGGCCTCCACACTGGATGCAGTGCTCAGGAACATTCGGCGGATCAAGTCCGACGCTCGCGATAAGGGTTTTGCCGGCCGCCCACTGTGGCCGATGATCGTCCTACGGACGCCCAAGGGATGGACGTGTCCGAGGGAAATCGACGGGCGACGCACCGAGGATTATTGGCGCTCGCACCAAGTGCCGATGGGCGAGATGCACGAGAACCCGGCCCATGTGCGCATCCTCGAAGACTGGATGCAATCCTATAGGCCAGCCGAGCTTTTCGACGAAGGCGGCCGGCTGCGCCCCGAGATTGCCGAGCTTGCCCCGACGGGCGACCGCCGCATGAGCGCCAATCCGCATACCAATGGAGGTGCTCTGCTTCGCGACCTCCGGATGCCGGATTTCCACGACTACGCCGTTCCAGTGACCGCTCCCGGCGTCGCCATGGCGGAGTCCACGCGCGTGATGGGCCGTTTCCTGCGCGACGTCATGGAGTTGAACGCCGAGGCTCGGAACTTCCGGCTGTTCAGCCCGGACGAGAACAATTCAAACCGCTGGCAGGACGCGCTCGAGGTCACGAATCGTGCCTGGGTGGCCGAGACGTTTCCGTGGGATGATCATCTCGGGCACGACGGCCGTGTGATGGAGATGCTCAGCGAACATCAGTGTCAGGGCTGGCTTGAGGGTTATCTGCTCACAGGTCGGCATGGCTTCTTCTCATGCTACGAGGCCTTCATCCACATCATCGACTCGATGTTCAATCAGCATGCCAAGTGGCTGAAGGTCTGCAACCACATCCCTTGGCGGCGCCCCATAGGGTCGCTGAACTACCTGCTCTCGAGCCACGTCTGGCGTCAGGATCACAACGGGTTCAGCCATCAGGATCCGGGATTCATCGACCATGTCGTGAACAAGAAGGCAGAGGTGTCCGCGTCTACTTGCCGCCCGATGCGAACTGTCTGCTTTCCGTAACCGATCACTGCTTGCGAAGCCGGAACTACGTCAACGTCATTGTCGCGGGCAAGCAGCCGGCGCCCCAGTGGCTCACGATGGATCAGGCGGTCAAGCACTGCACCGCGGGGCTCGGGATCTGGGAGTGGGCCAGCAACGATCGCGGCAGCGAGCCGGACGTCGTGATGGCGTGCTGCGGGGATGTTCCGACCCTGGAAACGCTCGCGGCCGTCGACCTCCTTCGCCACCATGCTCCGGATCTCAAGGTGCGCGTCATCAACGTCGTGAACCTGATGAAGCTGCAGCCCAACACGGAGCATCCACACGGTCTGTCGGATCAGGACTTCGATGCTCTGTTCACGACGGACAAGCCGGTCATCTTCGCCTTTCATGGGTATCCGTGGCTCATTCACCGGCTGGTCTACCGGCGCCATGGGCACCCCAACTTCCATGTGCGCGGCTACAAGGAAGAAGGCACGACGAGCACGCCATTCGACATGTGCGTGATGAACGACATGGACCGGTTCCATCTGGTCAGCGACGTCATCGACCGTGTGCCGGGCCTGGCCACTCGGGCTGCCTACGCCAAGCAAGCGATCCGGGACAAGCTGATCGATCACCGGGAGTACATCCACCGGCACGGCGACGACATGCCCGAAGTGTCGGGCTGGTCGTGGAGCCAGATGACGACGGCGCGGAGCGCCAGCTCGACGGAGAGCGACAATGTGTGAGGAGGGGCGCTTCGACCGGCGTCGGGTGCGGTGAGAGCGGCACCCCTCGCGGCGATCTTCGATGTGGACGGGGTGCTCGTGAATTCGCCGCATGAGCGCGCGTGGCGCGAGGCGCTGGCAGGGTTCGTCGACCCGACCGGCTTCACCACCGCGTTCTATCAGGCCAACGTTGCCGGGAGGCGACGCCTCGAAGGCGCTCGGGCTGCCCTGGAGCAGCTCGGCGGACCACAGGCCGCAGTCCGGGCCGCGGAATACGCGGACAGAAAGCAGGCTCTCATCGACCAGTTGATCGAGGACGGCAGCTTCGAGGTCTTTCCGGACGCCATGCGCTTCTCCGCCGCGCTGAAGGCGGCCGGGCTGCGGCTGGCGCTGGCCTCTTCGTCGAAGAACGCCGCTGCGATGCTGGGCCGCCTGAGTTTGCCCGATGGGCGCACGCTCCTTTCGCTGTTCGACGCCGACCTGAGCGGCCGCGAAGTGCCGAAGGGTAAGCCGGATCCCGCGCTCTTCCTGCTCGCGGCCGAAGCTCTGGAAATGTCGCCGGCGCAGTGCGTCGTGGTTGAGGACGCGCCTGCCGGTATCACCGCGGCGCGCGCGGGCGGGATGGTCGCGCTCGGGATCGCCCGTCTCGGTGACGAGGCTCTGCTGCGCGAGGCCGGGGCCGATCTCGTCGTGACGAGCCTCGACCAGGTCGAAGTCGCCGCCCTGACCACAGGCAGGCTGTGTACCCGGGCCGCCACGGAGCACGCCGCAGATGCTTGAGGTGCTTCAGCCGACAGCGGAGCCCGGCTGGGTTCTCACGCACGATGGCTATAGCGTGCTCACGGAAAGCGGCGTCGAATCCCGCTTTGCTCTCGGCAACGGATTCCTCGGCATGCGTGCCGCGCGCTCGACGGGCCGAGGACCGACTTGGGCAAGCTGGCTCGGCTACATCCGGTGGGCCTCATGGCCACGCTGCTACGTTGCAGGGCTGTTCGACATGCCCAACACCGAGCCGCCCGTGCCTGCTCTCGTGCCCGTCGCCGACTGGTCGCGGGTCCGCCTCATCCTCGATGGAGAGCCGCTGGTGGCGCGCGAGGGCGAACTGCTTCACGGGGTGCGCCGGCTCGACATGCGGCGCGGCGTGCTGCTCTCCGAATGGACGCACCGCACACCGGCGCAGGTGACTGCTACGGGGCACGAGCTTCGCCTTCTCTCACTGGCGGACCGCTCGGTGGGGCTGCAGCTTCAGCGGATCGCGCTGGATCGTGACGGCATCGAAGTTCGACTCGAAGCGAGCTTCGGGCTTGCCGGTCTCGGGATGGAGCCGGTGCGTCTCGAAGACGACCTCGGCGCGTGGCGCACCGAGGGGACGGGCAAGGTCGTCGCGATGGCGGGTGCCGCATCGCTGCATCTGGGCGGCACCTCGGTCGCTCCCGAGCGTCCGTTTCCGCTGCGTTGGATCTGGCGTTGGCGCTCGACTGCCGGCCAAGTCGCGGAATTCGCACGCCTCGTTGCCGTCTCCCGGGCCGACCGGTCGGAAGAGGATCCTGTGCCGCGAGCCGAGGCCGCCATCGAGCGCAGCACGTCGGTGGGCTGGCGCGCGATCCTCGAGGCGCATGAGACCGCCTGGAAGGCGCATTGGGCTGAAAGCGGCATTGTGATCGACGGCGACGACGACCTGCAGCGCGCCTTGCGGTTCGCTGTGTACCACCTGACGAGTGCCGCGAACCCGAACGACGACCGTGTGTCGGTCGGTGCACGCGGGCTGACTGGTGACGCCTATTTCGGTCACGTCTTCTGGGACACTGAGATCTACCTTCTGCCGTTCTACACCGCGGTCTGGCCGAAGGCCGCGCGTGCGCTCTTGATGTATCGGTTTCATACCCTGCCCGGCGCGCGCGCGAAGGCCGAGCTCTGCGGTTACAGAGGCGCGCTCTATCCTTGGGAGTCGGCCGATACCGGCGCGGAAACCACGCCTGACTCGGTGCTGGGGCCCGACGGGAAGCCGATCGAGATCCTGACCGGCAAGATGGAGCACCACATCAGCGCCGACGTTGCTTACGCGGTGTGGCAGTACTGGCGCGCCACCGGCGATGACGATTTCTTCCGCGATGCAGGCGCGGAGATTCTCCTCGAGACGGCGCGCTTCTGGGCATCCCGAGCCGTCGCCGAGGCGGATGGACTGCGCCACATCCGCCATGTGATCGGACCGGACGAGTACCATGAGGATGTGGACGACAACGCCTTCACCAACGTGATGGCGCGCTGGAACATCGCTCGTGCCGTGGAGGCGGTCGATCTGCTGCGGGAGCGTTGGCCTGACCGCGCCGCGTCGCTTCGAGACAAGCTGGGGCTCAACGACAATGAACTGGATGACTGGCGGGACGCGGTCGCGCGGATCGTCACCGGCCTCGATCCCGCAACCGGATTGTACGAGCAGTTCGCCGGCTTCCACGCACTGAAGCAGCTGAACGTAGCGGACTATGCCGACCACGCGCTCCCGATCGACGTGGTCATCGGCCGGGAGCAGACGCAAGGCTCGCAAGTGATCAAGCAGGCCGACGTCGTGGCCTTGATTGCGTTGTTGCCCGAGGTGTTTCCCGAGCAGATGGCGGAGATCAATTTCCGCCATTACGAGCCGCGCTGTGCCCATGGCAGTTCGTTGAGCGCGGCGATGCACGCGCGTGTGGCCGCGCGTCTGAGGGACGCGGACATAACACTTCGCTATATGCGTGAGACGGCCTCTCTCGATCTCGACCCCGATCCGAACAGCGCTGGGGGCATTCGAATCGCCGGCCTTGGCGGATTGTGGCAGGCTGCAATTCTGGGGATCGCGGGCGTGAACTTGGCGGGCGAAACGCTGGAGCTGGATCCTAGGCTGCCGCCCCAGTGGCGCGCCCTATCGTTCAAGGTCTGGTGGAGGGGCCGTTCTGTGGGGGTCAGCGTCGCCGGTGATGCAGTGGAGGCGACGCTGATCGAAGGTGACGCGATGGATATCACTGTTGCTGGCCTCACACGGAACCTGAAACTTCGGTCACCGCTGCGGATCGACCTGTCATCGGAGGCCTTTCGCGGCGTGACAGATGTCGATGCATAGATTAGCGCGCAGACGGTCAGTTTTAGGCGCATCAGCAAAGCTCAGCCAGCGAGGGAGAGCAGGCCGATGACCTGCACGCTGAAGACCTTCACGATGGTCATCGAGGGAAAGATCATCGCGTAACACACATCCGGCCGCTCCGTCGGCGCCATGCGCGACGAGTAGGCCAGGATGGCAGGATTGCCTGTGGCGCCCGCGGCGACGCCGAGCAAATCGTCGAACGGGATTCTGAGCAGGTAGAAGCCGGCGAGCAGCACGATCGCCACCGTGGTCAACAGCACCGCCGCACCGATCAGCAGCATCAGCGGTCCAGTCTGCGCCACGGTGGTGACGAAAGCCTGGCCGGAATTGATCCCGACCGTCGCCAGGAATAGCGTCAGGCCGAAATTCCGCAGCACGATGTTGGCGGGCAACGGCATGACCCAGCTGAGCGGCCTGGTGCGCCGAAGCCTGCCGAGGATCAGCGCCACGATGAGTGGGCCACCGCCGATGCCGAGCGTGACGGTGCCGACACCCGGTACCGGTATCGGCACCAAGCCGAGAAGGACGCCGAGCACCATGCCCAGGCCGACCGAGACATAGCTGAACTCCGCGGCCGCCTTCACCGTGTCGCCGAAATGCGCCCGCGCAGCGGCCACTTGGTCGGTTGGCACGACGATCCCGACCCGGTCACCCACCTCCAGCATCAAGTCCGGCGAGGGCATCAGGTCCACGTCGTAGCGTCGGACATGCAGAATGCGGATCGGCACGCCCGGCGGCATGGGCAGCTCGGCCAACCTCACGCCGGTCAGCGCCGGCTTTGAGACGAAGTAGCGCTGGTAGGTGATGTCGCCCCGATCGTTGGCGAGCCGGCCCTGGTCGATGCGGCCGAGCGCCGAGGCGACCTCGTCCACCGCAGCGGCGCGATCGGCCGCGATCAGGAGCGCGTCGCCGGGATGCAGCTCGAGATCCGGATCGGGCAGGCGATTGTGGTGCTCCTGCCGCACGCCCGCGATCTGCACGCCCTCCGGGAGCGTCGCCATGACCGCGCTAAGCGTGGCGCCGGCTGCCGGCAGGCGCTCGACCGTCACCTCGCCGAGGTGGAAGCGGGCGGGCTTTGGCGGAAAGACCGGCTTCACCCGCCGCGTCATGAAGTAAAGGCACAGGATGGGGCCGATCACGCCGAACGGATACGAGACCGAATAGCCGATGGAAGGGTCCCGGCCTCCTATCGTGTCGAGCGCGGCTTGCAGCGCCGCCGTGCTGACCATCGAACCGGCGAAGATGCCGAGCGTGTAGCCGAGCCTTACTTGGAAGATGGCGCCGAGTCCGAGCGCCACCAGCAGACCGGCAATGACTGCGACGGCCGCGAGCAGGTTGTAGATGCGCCCAGGTCCCGACAGACCCTCGAAGAATTGCCGCCCATAGAGGACGCCGATCGCGTAGAGGAACATGATCAGCCCGACTAGCCCCAACGGTCCGGCGATTTGCGCCTTCGGTGCGATGGCACCGATGAACAGGCCGACGAAGAGCACAGCCCCCACGCCGAGCGAGAAACCCAGTATGTTGATCTGCCCCACCGCGTAACCGAGACCGATTGCGAGGAAGAGCGCGAGGATCGGCTGTGTTCCGATGAGCTCGCTGACTGAGGCCATCATGAGAAGCTCTCCGCTTCAGTACGCACCCCGCCAATCCGGGTGATCTTCGGCGCAGCCTGCACCTGCGCGTCGGTCGACGGACCGGTCCCGTCTACTTGCCGGATCTGGCCATCCGCTGCCTCCATCGGCTCACAGGCTGGTCAGTTCGCTTGACTGGAACTGAGAGCGTCCGCCCGTACTTGGCCGACCGGCCGCGTCAGGACCGGCTCCGCAGAGGAGAGGATGAGATCCTCGCCGGCATGCGAGAATCTCAGCTGCTCGCCGCATAGAAGCCTGTAAGTGGCTGAGGCGCGATCAACCTCGATCTGAAGCATCTGTCCTCTCACGGTCAGGACGAGCTTGAGTCCCAACCAACCTTCCGGAAGAATGGGATTGAACGAGATGCAACCCTGACTATCGCGAAGACCTGCAAAACCGTAGACGAGCGCGAGCCACGTACCTCCGATTGCGGCGACGTGAGCACCGTGCATCATGTTGCCGCCGATATCCGACATATCCATCGCCGTCGCGAAATCGAAATACTCTATGGCCTTCTGCCGGAGTCCGATCTCATTCGCGATGATGCTCTGAACGCAGACCGACAGGGATGAATCGTGCGTCGTGAGCGGATCGTAATATTCGAAATTCCGCCTCTTCTCGTCGCGCGTGAAATGACCATTCAACAGAAACATGACCATCACTGTATCTGCCTGCTTGATCACCTGAGACCTGTAGAGATTTAGTGGATGATAGTGCAGCAGAAGCGGATATTTCTCTTCTGGAGTAGCCGCGAAGTCCCATTTCTCTAGATCGAGAAAATCATCGTCCTGGGGATGAATTTGCAGGCGCTCGTCATAGGGCAGGTACATCCGTTCAGATGCGTCCTCCCATTGGCCGGGTTCGGAACTCTCCAGACCGGTACGATCGACCAGAGCATCGAACCGATCGGGGTGCATGCGCTGAAGATCGCGCACCGTCTGAACGGCGTAGCGCAGATTTTCCCGCGCCATCAGGTTGGTGAAGCAATTGTTGTTGACGATTGCCGTATATTCATCCGGCCCGGTCACACCGTTGATACAGAAACGGCCATCCTTGGTTTCGGAGAAGAAGCCAAGATCGAACCAGAGGCGCGCGGTCTCTACCAGGATCTCTGCGCCGTAATCCCAGAGAAACTCCTCATCTCCAGTGATGTCCACATACTTCCGCAGTGCGTACGCGATATCGGCATTGATGTGGTACTGTGCAGTTCCCGCTGCATAGTAGGCTGATGCTTCGTCACCGTTGATGGTCCGCCAGGGGAAGGTGGCCCCCCGGTGCCCCAGTTCTCGCGCGCGAGCCCGCGCCTTGTCGAGCATGTCGTAGCGGAATTTGAGGACGCTGCGCGCGATCAAAGGGTTCGTATAGATCAGAAACGGCAATACATAAATTTCGGTGTCCCAGAAGTAATGCCCTTCATAGGTCCGTCCGGTTAGGCCCCTGGCGCCGATCCCGTGCCCCTCTGCTCGCTCTGAAGCTTGTAGCAGCTGGAAGAGGTTCCAGCGGATCGTCTGCTGTGTTCTCGGGTTCTCGCTCTCCACCGTCACGTCGGCCCGTGCCCAGAAGCGCTCTACATCACTCCTCTGGCGCTCGAGGATCGGCCGAAACCCACTCTTCGTCGCGCGCTCTAGCGTGGAGGCGGTCTGGAACAGGATCTGCGCGGCGCTGGAATCATCAGAATAATGGTAGCTTAAGTACTTGCCGATCCGAATTGGTTTGTTTGGCTCAAGTCTGCAGCGGAATACAACGGCGGCGAAATCATCGTTGCAGGCATGCTCGGTGAAATAGGTGCATTCCGTCGAGACGGTGTGGTCCATGCCGCAGCCGAGACTCAACCCTGAGCTTCCTGTTCGGTAACTTAACATCGCGCGCAGCCCCTCGGATCGGGTTCCCGTGGGGTGCAAGACCCGACCGATAAAACTTTCCGCAAGCCGGGGATCCGTGCTGTCGGATGGCAGTGGCTGAGCGTTCTCGAGTTCCGACGAGATCGCGATCTCCACGTCGGCATCCTCGGCGGTGAGTTCGAACTCGATAGCGGCAAGGTGTCGATGCGCGAAGGAGACGAGACGCACCGTCCGCATGTGCAGGCGCTTGCCCGTGGGTGAGACCCAGCGGACATCCCGGTTCAGCGTGCCGGTTCGCAGGTCAAGGGCCCGCCGGTACGACAGGATCTCGGCTTGCGGAACGACGAACGGCTCGTCTCCGACGAAGAGCTTCAAGGCTGTGCCGTTCGGGCAGTTCAGGATGCTCTGGCCGATTGTCGGAAAGCCGTACGCATGCTCACCGTAGGCAATCGGACGGTGTTCGTAGAAGCCGTTGAGATACGTGCCCGCTTCTCGGACCGGCGTGCCTTCCTCCACCGCGCCACGGATGCCCAGATATCCGTTCGACAGGGCGAACATCGTCTCGGCCTGTCCGGTCAATTCCCGCGCAAGCCTCGCGTCGTAGCGGACAGCCTCGAAGGCCCACGGGTTCGGGGGAAAGATGTCTTCGGGCGGTATATAGCGCGGGCGCAGCATCGGTCATCCTTAGGAGCGTCTGGGCACGGCTATTTCATGTGTGAGCGGGCGGCCCGCTTCGAATTCCGAGATGCTTGTGAGCGTTGTACCGAGGATCGTCTCCAGGGCCTCGCGGGTGAAGAACGCTTGGTGCCCCGTCACGATCACGTTCGGGAACGAGATGAGGCGCTGGATCACGTCGTCCGGGATGACGGCACTCGAGAGATCTCGGTAGAACAGATCCGCTTCCTGCTCGTAGACGTCGATCGCCATCCCGCCGAGCCGGCCAGACTTGAGCGCATCGATCGCCGCGTCGGTGTCGACCAGGCCGCCGCGGCTCGTATTGATCAGGAGCGCGCCTTTTTTCACGCGCCCGAGCGTTCGCGCATCGACGATGTGATAGGTCTCGGGCGTCAAGGGGCAATGCATCGAGATGACGTCCGCCTCTTCAACGCCCATAGCGTCGACGTAGCGTCCGCCGATCCTCTCGAACTCAGCTGAGCGATGCACGTCGAACCCGATCACTGTGCAGCCGAAGCCGGCCATGATCCGGGCGAAGATGGTCCCGATCTTTCCAGTACCGATTACCGCCACAGTACGACCGACGAGATCGAAACCCATGAGGCCGTCGAGCTTGAAATTGCCCTCGCGCGTCCGATTGTAGGCCCGATGGATTTTGCGGTTGAGCGCCAGCAGCAAGCCGACCGCGAATTCTGCCACGGAGTTCGGAGAATAGTTGGCAACTCGCACAACACGGATTCCGAACTCCTCTGCCGCCTTCAAATCGATGTGGTTGAATCCCGTGCAGCGGGTCGCGATCAGCTTCGTTCCACCGTGCGCGAGGTGTTTCAGAACATCGCGGTTGACAGAATCATTGACGAAGACGCTCGCCGCCGGAAACCCAGCCGCGAGAGACGCAGTTTCGGGTTCGAGCAGGGCATCGAAATACACAAGCTCATGCCCGTGACCTGCGTTCAGGTCATTGAGAAGAGCGCGCTCGTAATTTTTCGCGCTGAACATTGCAACTCGCATGCTCATGCCTCCCTGTTCAGGCGCTGCGGTTCCGCGCGCAAGCGCATCATCGAGCAAAATGGATGCCGGTTGGTGGGAAGAAAATTCGCTCCATCAATAAATTGGAGCCTCTTACCGGGGCCGGGGATCATGGGAGAGGCTCTGGAAGTCTGTCGACCATCGGGCGCGGGAAGTGAACTCGGTGGCTCGACCGATCACCTGCAGTGCAATTTCGCTGATGCGCGGCGCTGTGCCAGTTCAGTCGTACTGGTATCGGTACGCGAGCCATGTCGCCTGGATATGTATCACGTAGTTCAAGGCGTCGCGGGAAAGTGGGCCGGTATCCGGGATCGACGTCATCATGGACAAGAGCCTCAATCGGCTCGGTTCCGACGTCTACGATCGCACTGGCTTTACCAAAGGCCATGGCAGCCCCTTTAGAGCTCGACTGTGCTGCAGGGTCTGTCGCGCCGTGCATAGCACGATAAGCTTTCCCTTGTTTTGCACCCTCATTCTACGACGGCCGAAATCCTGCGCTTGATCAATGTGGACGTCCGACCGGCCCCAGGGCAGGCACTCTTCGCCGGTTTCAGTACCGTCGGCACAGTTCGGAACTGGTGCCGCCGGCACTCGGTGACTCGACCGAAGTACCGCAGCGCGGGGGTGGGCCTATTCCGCCGCCCGCCAGACCTGACCGTGATACACGAAGGCCGCCCCCTCGCTCGCCAGCGCCGCGAGGCCGTTGAAGGCCGGGTCGTGGACCGCGATGACGCTCGTCGGGATCCCGCGCATCATCGCCTCGAAGGGGGCCTTGCGCTCGAAGGCCGCCCGGAACCCGCCCGCCCGCAGCACCCGCACGATCCGGGGCGCGATGCCGCCGCCGATATAGACGCCGCCGGTGGCCAGGAAGGTCAGCGCGAGGTCGCCGCAGGCGCGGCCGAGAAACCGCGCGAACAGGTCGAGGGTCTCGGCGGCGTGCGGGTCCTCGGCCGAGAGTCCGGCCTCGGTCACCGCGGCGGGGTCGAGCTTCTCCCGCGGCGCGCCCGAGCGGACGTGGTGGACCGCGGCGTGGAGCCGGGCGAGGCCGGGTCCCGAGAGCAGCGCCTCGACGGTGACGCGGCCCTCGACGCGCTCCAGCGCGTGCCAGATCGCCTCCTCGCCGGCGTCCGTCGGTCCGAAATCGGTGTGGCCGGCCTCCGTCGACACGATGGCGAGGCGGTCGGCGTAGGGCACGAGCGCCGCCGCGCCGAAGCCGGTGCCCGGCCCCAGCACGAGGCGGGCGCCGCCCGTCGCCTCGAGATGCGGCCCGATCGGGGTCAGGTCGTCGGGCGCGATGCCGGCCGCGCCCGCCGCGACCGGCACGTAATCGTTGACCATGACCGCCGAGGACAGGCCGAAATCCGCCCCGATCTGGGCCCCCGCGATCGTCCAGTCGGCGTTCGTCAGCCGCACCTCCGGCCCGTCGACCCGGCCGGCGATCGCCAGGATCGCCGAGCGGGGCGCGGGACCGCCGCCCTTCGCCGCGCCCTTTGCTGCGCCCTTGGCCAGCGCGGCGCGGATCGCGCTCGAGGGGTCGGGATGCTGGCGCGTCGCCTCGCGCGAGAGCAGGCGCGGGGCCGCGCCCTTCGCCTCCACGAGGGCGAAGCGCGCGTTGGTGCCGCCGATATCGCCCACGAGAACCGGGAACTCGAACATGATCAAGAATCCGTACGAATAGCATCAGCCAACATGTCGGCGCTGCCGATCGGATGGCACTCATGGAGCGTCCGGAACCACGGCGCGTGCCGCAATTGGCTCGCCTCCGTCCCGGCAGTGGATCGGCTCCCTCGTGCCAGTCCCCGGCCGCGCTCGGTAAATCCGTCCCGGACGACCTCTGTCCGGGCGTGGAACAACGGCAGGAGCGCCACTGCCACTGCCACGGTGACCGAAACCTTGGGTATCAATGGCTCATCAGGCAGCAGACAGACGAGATTTGCAGGAACTCCCGCGTTACGCCACCGAACAACCATTCCCGCAGGCGTGAACGGCCATATCCGCCCATCACCACGAGGTCTGCATCCTCCCGGGTCGTGAATTGCAGGATCTCATCGGCAACATCGCGGGCCGTCGCATTCAGCAGGTGCGTGACCACTTGTGCGCCGTGGCGGCCCAGAAACTCCGTGACCTGCTCGGCACCGTCGAAGCGGGCCTCCTCACCCGCGCTCACGACGTAGACCTGTTTTGCGCGGCGAATGAACGGTAGTGCGGCGGAGACCGCACGCCGCGCCTCGGGCGCATCCTTCCAGGCGATAACAATCCGTTCCGCCTTGAGGTGATCGGAGCCCGGCGGCGTCATCAACACCGGGCGACCGGCCTCCATCAACACAGCGCCGGGTGAGGCGGCAGTGTCTCCGGCGCGGTCGTCCTGCTCGCGTCCGACAATCACGATGTCTGCGGCAAGCGCTTGGCGGACGAGAAAGCTTGCCGCGTCAGCCTCTGCTTGTTGCCAATGCGTCCGGATGCCGGTGCCACAATTCTGCTCGAAAATGTCCCGGCACCGCCTCAGCTCCTCACCGAGCTTGGCCTGCTCCTCATTGTAGGCCGCCTGTATTGTCTCAAGGTCCTCGCCCGGCCCAGGATTGGGGATCTTGCGCGCAGCGACACCGGCGAGTGTGGCCTCGAAGCGCTGGGCGAGGCTGGCCGCGAGTCGAACGCGGGCGGCGGCCGCCGCCCCCAGGTCGAGGGAAACCATGATGCTGGCGATGGTCATTTGAGCGTCTCCATCATGGCCGTGCCAATATCCCACGGGCAGCTTTCCTAACTGAACCGCAGGTGCTTCTCGTCCGACTCATGGCTGTAGGTGAGAGCAACGCCCGTCTCTTTGGTCCTCATCTCTTACCGCTTGAGGAGCAGCATTGCCCGGATGCTCTCGCGCGTGCCGCTGACGGTCAGGTCGTTGTCGAGCTGATGCAGGAGAGGGACCGGGATGCCGATCTCCCCGCCCCCGAGCCAGCGCCGTCGGGCCACAACCGCAATCAGCGTGGTGCCGTCCTGCGAGACCCGCACATCCTGCACGCGCCCGACAACGAGCTTGTGGTCGGCGTAGAGCCAGCGGCCGCGCAGTGTCGGGATCAGCGAGGCCGCGCCGATCTGCATCCGCGCGTCCGCCCGGTCCACCAAGGGCGAGCGAGCCTCCTGCGCACTCGCTTCGCCCGCGAGCATCACAAGGGCGCAGGTCCAGGCGCGAACATGCTGCCGCATCCGCTGTCCCTCCTCCCGCACAAGCAAGGTTCTTCTAGGCGTTGGTCGCGCTTCGTCTCCGGTCGGTTCGCCTGGCGCCACGCACTCGGCGTCATGCCCGACCAGCGCCGAAAGGCGTGCGTGAAGGCCGCCGGCTCGGAGAAGTCCAGGGCGGCCGAGATCTGTGTGACGCTCATACCGGTATCGGCCAGGAGCTGCCTCGCCACCGCGAACTGCGCCTCGTTGGCAAGCCGCCGGAAGCTCGTGCCCTCGGCCCTCAAATGGCGGCTCAGGGTGCGGCGGGTGATCAATCGCAGGCGCGCCACGCGCTCCGCTTTGCAGCGCTGACGAGTCACCGCGGTCTGGAGGTACTCGCGAAGCTTGTCCGTCAGCGAGGCGGGCTCCGCGGCCTCAAGCCGGCGGATGCGATCCTCCACCTTCCGGCGCACGGCCGGGTCCGCGCCCGGGATGTGCTCCTCCAGGAGGTCGGTCGGGAACACCAAGGCGGCGGTTTCCGCGTCGAACCGGGAGGGGGGCGCGAAAGAAGTCGGTGTATGGGGCGGTGTCGCGTGGCGCCGAGCGCGGCAGCAGCACCTCCAGCGGCGCCCAGTCGGGCCCACACAGCGCCCGCAGAAGATTGGTCGCCTTGGCGAGCCCTCGTTCCGAATGATGGACGGCGCCCTCGGCTTCCGGCTCGTGCGGGGCATAGCTGAGGACGGCAATCCCGTCGTGGACGCCGAGGCCGACCGCCGCGCCGCGGTTCCGCACGCACAGATGAGCTTCGAGCGCCCGCAGGGCATCCCCGACTGTATCCGAGCTGCGCATCAGCAGGCCGAGTAGCCCGAGCGAGGCCAGCGTGGTGCGCTGCCCGACGAGGAGGCCGAGATGGGGGCAGCGCGTGCGCTCGGCGGCCAGAGCGATCAGGCGGCCGAGGGCCGTGAACGGGACGAGCCTGTGGCCGCCGTCGAAGAGCCGCGGATCGAGGCCCGCTTCGCCGATGAGACCATCGGGATCAGCGCCGAGTTCGACCAGGACAGTGTGGAGCGCCGGCACGACCTCGAGATAGATGAACTCGACAGGCGGAGCTCCCTCGGTCGCGTTACGATCCTCGCCTGCGAGAGCGCCACCTGGGCGGCTTTTAGTATGTGGTCCGCCAGACGAGGACATGAAGATCCTCCTGCCCACAGATCGAATCAGTACGTTGCATGTAATCTCTATCAATCAGGACGAGCAAGGGAATGTCTTCTCCGTACAAGATTTCAGTCAAAGCTTGTTTGTGTCTATGCATTTCGGCTTCACGCAACTGGGGCGCTGCTGCGCGCCGCAGCTGGACGAGAGGGCACTTCAGAACGCTCTTCGGCGAGCGGCGTCGGCGGGCTGTGCCCTTGCTAAGGTGCCGTCGAGCAAGCTCCATAGGAATAGTCGACAAGACCGCTTTGCTTGACCCCTCCTGAGGATCCCAGGTTTGCCGACCACAAAAAAGCGCCCTGGGATCTCTCCCGAGATGCCATTCTGCGGGAGGGTGTCTTCGGTTGGGAAGCCATCGGTGCTTGCCCAAAGCACCACGATCAATCGGCCTTACTAAGTGTCCTATCGGATCAAGCGACACGCCCGATTTAGCGTTACCGTCAGAAGCACCAGGGCGTTGAAGCATAGCGATTCTCAGGTCCAATCACGCGGGCCGTGCTCGCGCAATTCACCTGGGATCATGACCTTTTCGAAGCTTGGTTCCGCAGGGTTCGGCGGCATCCGTTGGAGGCGTCCGTGTCTTACGCAAATATCTTAGTGGCGCTGGATCGCGGGGCGGCCGCACGCGACCGAGTTCGGCTCGCGGGTGATCTAGCCAGGCGCTTTGGAGCTTTATTGACAGGAGTCGCCGCCCGCAGGATCCCAGGCCCAATTGCGGTCAACGACATCCATGAAGCTCAAGCGATCTATGCCAAGGAAGAAGCTGATCTCGCAAACGAGTTGGCTGAGGTCAGGGACGTATTTGAGCACAATGGAGGCGAGGTGGAGATGGCTTGGCATTCGGCCGCCGATTCTCCTTCGACCCTCGTAGTAGAAAAGGCGCGGGCCGCCGATCTCGTTGTTCTCGGACTCCGTGGACCGGCCGACGGTGATCCCGGCGATATGGCTGTTCTGCCTGGCCCCGTGCTGATGGAGGTTGGACGGCCGGTTCTCGTCGTCCCCTCAGGGATCGCGGCGCTGAACGCTGCACGCGTTGTTGTGGCTTGGAAGGATACACCGGAGACGCGCCGCGCCGTGTCCGGTGCGCTGCCCCTCATCAAGCGCGCCGAGCAGGTCTTTGTCGCGACGGTCGGCGCGGATGCTCGCATCGAGGGGGCCGAGGAGGTGACGGGACATCTCGCCCGCCATGGCGCCCGCGCCGAGCCGCAGCTTCTGCCGAGACCTAGCCTCAGCGAGATCGGCGAGATTCTGCGGTTTGCCGAAGCGCAGAGAGCGGATCTTGTCGTGATGGGCGCCTATGGCCACTCGCGGCTGCGGGAATGGATCTTCGGAGGCGCGACCCGGGACATTCTGCAGACGACGCCCATCTGCTGCCTGCTGAGCCACTGAGCCTGAGCGGGGCTGCTGCGATGTGGAATGCCGCCGGACGCTGCGCGCACCTTGCCGTCATTTCCGCACCTCTATCCGCGCTCCTGTCTCTTGGGAATGTCGCGGCGCACGAGAGCGCACATTCGGGCAAGCAATCCATCAGCGTCCGGTACGATATTCCGAAAGAACAGGCCCATCGCGAGATCTACGAGACCATGCGGCAGCGGCGCGTGCTGGAGCAGGTTGCGGCGGCCTTAGGTCTCGTCCGTCTCCCCAAGCGCCTGACCTACCGCCTCAAGGAATGCTCCGGGGAACCCAATGCCTGGTATGATCCGCGTACGCGCACCGTCACCGTCTGCTACGAGCTCGTCAGTAGCATCCTGCGGCTAGCGCCGGCTACTACTTCGCCAGCCGGCGTGTCCCGGAACGATGCCGTTCGGGGCCCGGTTCTCCAAATCCTCCTTCACGAGAGCAGCCACGCCCTGTTCGACCTCCTGCGGACGCCAGTTCTCGGGCGTGAGGAGGACGCGGCCGATCAAGTCGCCTCGCTGGTCCTGCTCCATCTCGCGCCCGCGGATGCGCGCGCCGTCGTGAACGGCAGCGCTTACTTCTTCGCGACGCTGGGCAAACACGAGCCGATTGACCGGGGAAGCTTTGCCGATGCACACGGCCTCACCTGGCAGCGCTTCTACAACCTAGCTTGCCTAGCCTATGGCTCGGACAGGCGTCGATACGGCTACATCGTCGAGAAGGGTTATTTGCCGACTGAGCGGGCCAGGGCCTGTGAGGAAGAGTACAATCAGATCGATTTCGCATTTCAGGCGCTGATTGTTCCTCATCTGCGTGTATCGCCGAGACATGGCGCGCGTCTGCGTCGCGCAATCAGCAACGTTCTCAGAACACACAAGGGGGATAGGATGGTTTTAGGGATAGGCGTCGCACCTGCAGCGTGGCACCCACCGCCCGTTGTTGCTTGTTGGCAAGATGCCTTGGATTAAGCTGGCGAAGATCTTTGTTGTTCACATGGGCGGCAACTTGGCAGGCTAGTAACAATCTCGGCCTCCCTTAGACAGCGCCTCTGACACTTTGATACAGCCGACAGTCTGCGAACTCGGTAAACCCGAGGGTGGCAAAAAGCTGGGTTGGCCAAAGCTGGGTTGGCCGCTTGCGGCAGGAAAAGATACTGGAGTTGTCCCGTTTAATCAAGCAAACCTTGAAATCAGCAATTATAAGCTGAGCTGGCTGAGCGCTTCAGCTCAGGGGGAACCGCATCAGCTTGCGCCAACTGAGGCCAGTTCGTCTGTGCCCGCGGCCCTCCGTCGAGGAGACACGATTATGTTAGCTCTCCTGATTGCATCTACGGCCTTTGTGGCCCTAATCTTGACCAGCGTTGCGGCCGACGCGCGAGTTCCGCGGCAGGGCGGAGGCTTCCGGGCGACGGCCTCCAGGGCGCGCGGGTCGGCGGGTTCCGCGGCTATCGCGGCGGATATGCCCGAGTCGGGCGCTACGGCTATGGCCTGGCCGGGGCCGGCCTCGGGGCGGCGGCCGCAGCCGGCCACTACGGCTCGTCCTATGGCGGCTGCGGGCCTTATGCCTACTACGATGCCTATGCAGGTGGCTGCCAACCCTATTGAAGGGGCTGCACTGAGCCCCATCCGCGCTCAGCCGAGACGCCCAATCAGACCTGGCCGAGGACGGCGCGCCCTCGGCGGGATCAGTCACGCGCGCCTCAGGTCCATGCCATGATCTTCAGGATTGCAGCTCCGCTTATTCTGGCCGTTTGTCTAACCTCGCCCGCGCTGGCGCAGTCGACGAGCTTTGGGCACGAGCCGCCGGTGCTCCTGCACGGCAACTATTGCGGCTTGGGAAACAATGCGCCCCTCCCACCCGTCGATGCACTTGACGCCGCCTGCGCGCGGCACGACGCATGCACGCCCGCCGACGGCCTCTCCTCCAGGGCGTGCAATCTAAGGTTAAAGCGCGAGACCGAGATCATCTCGCGCGATCCGCGTCAGCCGGACGATCTACGCGCGCTTGCGGGCTTCATTTCCGTCGGCGCTGCGGCGCTACCCTTCGACCCCCGTCCCCCCGTCGCCGTCTACAGGGCGCCGGGGTCGGCACGCTACGGCTTGGATCCGCCCGGCCCTTACCGTCCCGCTTACTACGCGTACTGATTGTTTGGTGCTGAAACATGATAGCGCGTCCGATCCGGTTGGGAGGAAACAACAGCGTAGGTCTGTGAAGTTCCTGTGTCCTTGTACGGGAGTTCGGCCATGATCGACTGGTTTGTCAGCACATTGCGAAGTTACCCCGAACTTGCGATCTTCCTGTCCCTGGCCATCGGCTTCTCGATCGGATCCCGAAAGGTCGCGGGCTTCAGCCTCGGGAACGTCACGGCCACCCTGCTGGCCGCCGTCGTTATCGGTCAGCTCGGCATTACCATTTCCCCGAACGTCAAGGCGGCCTTCTTCATCCTGTTCATCTTCGCCATCGGCTACGGCGTCGGCCCGCAATTCATGAGCGGATTGACCAGGGAAGGCCCGAAACAGATCGGCTTCTCCCTCATCGTTCTCGCGCTGTGCCTAATCGTTCCGCTGCTCTGCGCCCGTATAGCGGGCCTCGATCTCGGATATGCCGCCGGCCTCTACGCGGGATCCCAGACGATCTCGGCGTCGATCGGCGTCGCCTCAGATCAGATCTCGCGTCTTGGGCTCTCGCCCGAGCAGGTGAAGACCTACAATGATCAGATCCCGATCGGCTATGCCGTCACCTACATCTTCGGGACGATCGGCTCGGCGATCATCCTGGCTCAGCTCGGCCCGAAATTGATCGGCGTCGACCTCGCCAAGGCTTGCAAAGAGTACGAGGCTGAGATGGGCGGTGGTGGGAGCCTCGAGCCAGGCCTTGCCTCCGCCTACCGCGTCGTCGAGCTGCGCGCCTACCGCGTCGGCGATGACCGCAGCATCGTCGGGCAGCCGGTCAAGAATATCTGGCCCGGCCTGAGGGTCTACGTCGAACGCCTGCGTCGCGGTCGGGAGATCATCGAGGCCGACGCGACCACCGTGCTGCAGCCCGGCGACGTCGTGGCGATCTCGGGGCGCCGAGAACATCTCGTCGAGACGATCAACCCGATCCTCGAGGAGGTGCAGGACCGCGAGCTTCTCGATTTGCCAGCTGAGTTCGTCGACGTCTTCGTGACCAGCAAGACGATTGGCGGCAAGACCCTTCAGGAGCTCTCCGGGAGCGACTGGGCGCGCGGCGTCTACCTGCGCAAGATCACCCGCAACATGATCGAGATTCCGGTCCTGCCGGGCACGCAGGTCCTGCGCGGCGACATCCTGACCCTCGTGGGCAGCCGCCGTCATGTGGAGCTGGCGATCGAGCACCTCGGCTATCCGGATCGCCCGGTCGAGACCACCGATGTGGCCTTCCTCGGAGGCGGTATCGTGCTCGGCGGCTTGGTGGGCGCCCTGAGCTACAAGGTCGGAGGCATTCCGATCAGCCTGTCCACGACGGGCGGAGCGCTGCTCGCCGGCTTGCTGCTCGGTTGGCTCCGGACGGTCCGGCCGGTCTTCGGCCGCATCCCGGGGCCGGCGCTCTGGCTCATGAACACGCTGGGGCTGAACGTGTTCATCGCCGTCGTCGGCATCACGGCCGGGCCCGGCTTCGTCGCGGGCCTGAAGGCGGTCGGCCTGAGCCTGTTCCTCTGGGGCGCTGTGGCGACCTCCATACCGATGATCCTGTCGGTCTACATTGGCCGATACCTCTTCAAGTTCCACCCGGCGATCCTGTTCGGCGCCTGTGCAGGCGTCCGGACGACGACCGCGGCCCTGGGCATGATCCAGGAAACGGCGAAGAGCAAGATCCCGGCGCTCGGCTACGGAATGCCGTACGCCATCGGCAATACGGTACTGACCATCTACGGCATGGTCATCGTGCTTCTTTCTTCATGACAAATCAGAGCCACAGGAGCATCGCCATGACGGAATCGCTGAACCTCAAGAGTTTCGAGGCCCTGAGTCCGTTCGAGATCAAGGACGAGCTGATTAAGCTGGCCAAGGCGGCGTCGAAAAGAAGTCAGGCGGCCTTTCTCAACGCCGGGCGGGGCAACCCCAACTGGGTTGCCACCGCGCCGCGCGAGGCCTTCTTCCTGCTCGGCCAGTTTGCGGTCAGCGAGAGCAAGCGCGTGATGAGCCATCCAGCGGGCCTCGGCGGGATGCCTCAGGCCGCAGGCATCGCTAGCCGCTTGGAGGCTTGGCTTGCAAAACACCCCGAGATGCCGGGCGCCCCCTTCCTGTCCGCCATGGTCCCCTACGCGGTAAAGACATTCGGATTTGAGCCAGACGCGTTCGTGCACGAGCTCGTCGACTCGATCATCGGCGACAATTACCCCGTGCCGGACCGCATGCTCGTCCACAATGAGCGCATCGTTCATGAATACCTGATGTGGGCAATGTGCGGGAAGAAAAAGGCCGCCGGCAAGTTCGACCTCTACGCGGTCGAAGGCGGCACGGCCGCGATGTGCTACCTCTTCAAGTCGCTGAAAGCCAATCGCCTGCTGCTCCCGGGAGACACGATCGCGCTCGGCACGCCGATCTTCACGCCGTATCTTGAGATGACGCATCTCGAGGACTACGCCCTCGATGTCGTGCACATTAAGGCGCCGCAGGAGAACAAATTCCAATTCACGGACGACGAGATCAACAAGCTTCTCGACCCCAAGATCAAGGCCTTCTTCGTCGTCAATCCGGGCAATCCGACCGGCATGGCAATGAGCAAGGAGACGGTCGCGAAGATCACCAAGCTCGTTAAAACCAAGCGTCCGGACCTGATGATTCTGACTGATGATGTCTACGGAACGTTCGTGCATGAATTCCGGTCATTGATGGCCGAGTTGCCGCAGAACACCATCGGGGTCTATTCCTACTCGAAGTACTTCGGTTGCACGGGATGGCGGCTCGGCGTCATCGCTCTTCATGAGAACAATATCTTCGACAAGATGATCGCCGAGTTGCCTGCGGCTGAGACGGCGGCGCTCGACCGGCGTTACGGCCCGCTGACGCTCGAGCCGAGAAAACTCAAGTTCATCGATCGCATCGTCGCCGACAGTCGGGATGTCGCGCTCAACCACACGGCCGGCCTCTCCCTGCCGCAGCAGGTGATGATGAGCCTCTTCTCGCTGGCCGAGCTGATGGACGAGCAGAAGGCCTATCAGAGCGCCTGTATGGAGATCGTCAATCGGCGCGTCTGGTCGATGATCGAGGGCCTGGGTCTCAAGCTCACCCCGAATCCCAACTTCGATGCCTATTACGGTTTGATCGATTTCGAGTTCTGGGCCCGGAAAAACATCGGTGATGAGGCCGTCGAGTACCTGAAGCGGAACGTCCATCCCCTCGACCTCGCCTTCCGCTTGGCTGAGGTCCATGGGATTGTGCTGCTCAACGGAGGCGGCTTCGAGGCACCGAACTGGTCGCTGCGCGTCTCCCTCGCCAACCTGCCCGACGACGTCTACGACGATATCGGCCGCGGCGTCCGCGCCGTGGCGCGCGGATACAGGGATGCCTACGAGGCAAACAAGCGCGCGGCGGATGAGAGGCGCCAGGTGGAAGAGGTGCCGGCCGAGTAGGATCGGCTGGGCGCCGCGCGCTCATGTGGACAGAGGATGTCGATGAAGGCCGCCTCACCGGTGCGGACCCGGCTTTCCGACCGGATATTCGGTGGGGCCGGGCGCGCGCTCATGCTCGCGCTCGGTCTCATCGCTGCCCAGGGCGCGGCCGCCAGGACCATCTTCGTGACGCCGACCGGCGTGGGACCCGGCTATGCTGCCGATGGCAGCGTTGCGGCCGAGCAGACGGAAGCCTTCTCCACGGAAACGATGCGCGCCG
>NZ_JBAWTG010000077.1:0-22558 GCF_037106235.1 Methylobacterium nigriterrae
GCACAGCAGGATGTCAGGGCGCCCGTTCTACTCCCGCTCGAAACGGTCCCTCGGCACCGCTGGCATCAGCGCCCGGCAAGGCGGCTGCGCTGTCCCGGGAGCAGTAGCGTCGCGATCCTCGCGGTTTTCTTCGACCTCTGCGGAGGCGCAGAATTGCACTCCGACCAAGACGGCACTGAGTGCGTCGGCCTTGAGGCGGCCGCCAGTTCAGCAAGGCGTCTCCTAGGCGAACTCGCCCGGGATCGAATGCGGGGTGAGGAATACCGGACTGACGATAGTCTCCGCGCGCCTGGGGCCGCAGGATCCGCATAAGCCTTTCGTGTAAGGCACGAGACAGAGCGTTCCACGCACGGGCTGCCGCTGTGCCCAGCCAGCACCGTTCCATCGAGACGGCAAGAACGTGCAGAAGCTTACTTCTTGTTCGCCAATCTGACGGCCGCTCCAACCATGTCCTTCGTGGAAGGCGCCGCCGCAATCGTTTTGGGAACGGGCTTCTTCGGCTTTTTAGCTTCGCGGTTTCCGTGCTTCTTTTCCTTAGCCATGACAGCCTCCTTCCACAGAGGCTGCATCATCGCACGGCTCGGCGTTAATACGCACATCGAAACGTGAGGGTTGAGACTAAAGCCCCCCTCATACAGGAGACAATGACCACATTTGGGCTGGACCAGCCGCTTGCGCGTTTGACCTAGAGCAACGCACCTAGGGAGATCGCTATGGCTGGGCTTCTAGACCTGCTGGATCCAGACCAGCACGAGGAAGCTTCGCGGGCAGGCCGGGCCGAGCTGGAGGCTGCCTTGGACCGCCGGACACAGGAGGAGCGCGACGCCTTCCGGAAGGCGCTGGATCTCTACTACGCTCCACCGCCCGAAGAGGAGAGCGATCAATCCGAACTGCTGCGCCAGTCGCCGGTCCAAGCCGCATAGGTCTCGATCCGCTTGCCGCCGCAGGCGGAGCACCGGGACCGAAGGCGCTCGATCACCTAAAGGGCAACTTCTGTAGCGCGAAGCCCGTCACCAGCACGGCCGTCACCACTATGACGATGAGCACCATGCGGGTGCGTAGCTTCTCGCGTCGTCGCTCATCGCTTCTTTGGCCGCGCCAAGAGGATCGCAGCGCGCACAGTCATCCGCCTCGCTCCGGGCATCGCAGTCGTATCCCGCAGCAACGCCGTGGCTTGACGGCTCGCCTTCACGGCTGCGGCAAGATCCACCTCGTACTCCTCGCTGATCGGGAATGGCGCGGTCCTTGGGTCCGCCAGAAAGGCATCAACGGCCGCGTTCACGTCCGAGAGGCGGACCAGGGTTTGCTTCACGAGTTCGCCGACCGTCGGGGTCTCAGCCATCGGCGGAATGTCTCACTGAGGCTCGGTCCGTTTCGCTGATGGGCCTAGCGCGTCGCGGGACTATGAACACTGCCGAACCTAAAACAGTTCAAGCCAGGCGCTCGTATGCTCCGGCCGCCTAGGAGGTCCGCCCCGCTGGTGAGCTAACGTGGCCGTCTGGCCCGTCACGGCCGCGGCCTCGGCACCTTGACGAGCTGGCCTGTGCGTGGATCGAGGATCACCATAACGCTCTCCCGAACTCGTGTGAGCGACAAGTCCGCAGGCGTAAACGGGCGAAATCGCGACGGTTTCCCGGGCGTCGTTCGATGTGGTTAGAGCTCCCTTAACCCTCTGCTCCGAGGTTGGCGCCGGCCGCCCATATCATGGCCCCTCACCGCCGGACGGCCGACCCCGCCGGCTGTTCTTCCTGTCGAGCCGGCGGGGTCTCTGATCACGCCCGCAAGTCGTGGAACAGGTAGTAGCCGGTGAGCCGCATGGCCTCGCTGGCGGCCTCGGGCTGGAAGCCGGGCGGCGGCTCCGTCGTCGTTGCAACGCCGCCGAAATCCCAGGTCTCGCCATTGACGAACGTGGGCACAGGTCGATCCTGGCGCACGGCGCAGCGCAGGGCCGGTTTTCGCTTGCGGCGAAAGACATTGTAGGCCGCCGAGCGCGCCTGCATTCCATTCTCCGTCTGTGATGAGGTGCTGGGCGGCCCGTAGAGCACGGGGGCAGCCGCGGCGCATCCACCTACGGCAAAGCTCATCGGATTGGCATTGCGGAAGATGGACTCGCTTGCCATTCCGGGGCTCCAACCTGGTCGCCGTCACCGACCGCACCGCTGGCACCTTGGGAAGAAAGCCGGGTGCGGCCGGCTCCTGCACCCTGATCGCTCGGCAGGGTGCACGACGATGCTGCGCCTGCGGGTTAGGGGCGGCAATCGTTCGGAGCGAACGGAAGAAGGCGCGACAGGCCCCTATGGAGCCAACAGCAACTCGAGCCTCACGTCATTGAGGTAACGGGTCAGGCGCCTTCTCGCAGCCGGATCGGGGCCGTCGTCTGCGCAGCCGACGGGCATGACGTCGCCACACTGGCGCAGGATCGACTCCGCGGCGAGAGCAGCCTCTCGTTCACAGATGGCGCTGACTTCTCGCCTGCGCCCGTGAGCGCAGATCGTGACTCGATAGAAGGACGTGCATGGGAACGTGCAAGTCGATGGCCAGTTCGCAGGCGCCTCAGCCGGCTTGCGGCCGATGGCGCTGGTCCGCAGACTAGAGGGGAGTTCACCCTTGTGAGCGGGAATGATTGTTCATGGTGCGGATGCGCTGATCTGGGCTAGCCTTCCTCTCCTCGGGATGATCACACTGTCTTCAGCCGCTGATTGCGCAGGGTATGCATGAGTGATCGCGCCTGCAGCGCGGATGAGCCGAGTGCCATCTCGGGGGAGGGTTGGGGCAACATCCTGTGGCGGCTCGGACGCTCGCTGATCCGCGATGACATCTGGCTGCGCTCCGCAGGCGTGGCCTTCTACACCATCCTGGCTGCCGTTCCGGCCTTGGTCGTTCCCGTCTCGATCTACGGCTTGGTCGCCGATCCGGCCGCCGTACAGAACCCCATTCAGATGCTCGGCGGATTTCTGACGGTTGAGACGAGCCGCTTCTTGGCCGACCAGATGCAGGCTGTGGCAGTCAACGGCTACGATACGGTGTGATGCTCGTCTCTTTTCTGCTCGGTCGCCATTACCGTTTTAGCATCGTTACCGGTCTAGTTCTCGCCCTCATCGCTGACGCCTTCGCATTCGGGGTAATGGCGGCGTGGCCCCCTCACCACCCAGCATCATTGGCCTTGGGACGGGGATTGTGCTGGAGTCGGTTGGCTGTTCAAGCGGAGTGCAGGCATGATCGACGAAGAGGACATTGCTTCCAAGACAATGGATTCCGGGATCATCACGACCGGGATCACCCGTCGTGTCGTGACCGGCGCTCTGGCGATTGCGCCCATCGCCCTCCGTTCCGCCCGCGGCGCCGACAGCTCTTCCGATCCGTCCTTTTTCGACGGTGCCAAGCTCAGCGCTGCGTATCAGGATCGGTCGCTGTCACCGGTTGAGGTCACGAACGCGATTTTCAAACGCGTTGACGCGCTCAATTCAGCAGTGAACGCCTTCATCGTCATTGACCGAGAGGGGGCCAATGAAGCCGCAGAAGCCTCGGCGGCCCGCTGGCAGGCGGGGAAGCCGATTGGACCCCTCGATGGCATCCCCGTCACCCTCAAAGACAACATTCCCTGGGAGGGGCATCCCACACGCAAGGGCAGCCGCGTCAGCTCCGATGCGCCGACAGCGGAGAACTCACCAGCCACAGCGCGTCTGCTCGACGCTGGGGTGATCATCCTGGGGAAGACCTGCATGCCCGAATTCGGGTGGAAGGGCGTCGGGGACAGTCCGCTAACCGGACTGACGCTCAACCCCTGGAACACGCGGCTGACCACGGGAGGCTCGACGGCAGGAGGCGCTGCAGCTGCCGTGCTGAACCTCGGCGTCATGCACCTTGGCACCGACGGCGCCGGGTCCATTCGCATCCCGAGTTCGTTCTGCGGCGTGTTCGGCATCAAACCGAGCTTCGGACGGATTCCGGCGCAGCCGGCCGCCGCGACGCTCCATCTTGGTCCCGTCAGCCGCACCGTGCGCGACGCGGCCGTGTTCCTGCAGACCATTGCAGGGCACGACCCGAGGGACTTCACCTCGGCAAGCGCAACGGTTCCAGACTTTCTCAGTTCGCTCGACAAGGGAGTGAAGGGCCTGCGCGTCGCTTGGAGCCCGAGACTCGGCTACGTCGAGAACCTTGATCCGGAAGTTGAAGCCATCACCAAAAGGGCCGCAGCAGCTTTCGCTGATCTCGGGGCACATGTTGAACCGGCCGATCCGGGTTTTCCTAATCCCCGGCCGATCCTCGACCCGATCTGGTTGACCATTGCGTGGGGCACGGTCCGTGCCGTTCCGGAGTCGAAATGGAGCGAGCTGGATCCCGGCCTTCTTGCCCTGGCGATGAAGGGCCGGAACGTGCCCGCAGCCGATTACGCTGCGGCGCTCTCGGCCCGCGCGACGCTGCATGCAACCATCGCCCGGTTCAACGAAAAGTTCGACCTGCTCCTCACACCAACGCTGGCCTGTCCGGCCTTTGCAGTGGGGCACAACACGCCGCCGGGCGGTGCTTTCGGCGACGATTGGCTGAACTGGGCGCCGTACACCTTCCCCTTCAATCTCAGCTGGCATCCGGCCGCGTCGATGCCGTGCGGCTTTACAAAGGACGGTCGGCCGATCGGCCTGCAGATCGTGGGGCCGTATCTGCGGGAAGACCTGGTCTTTCGGGCGGCGCGTGCCTACGAGCAGGCAAACCCGTGGCCCTTCACCGACACGCCGAAGTCAGCCTGACACTGAGCGACGCGGCCCAGGTCGCGGGCCGTACCCTTCTCAGCCGCCCCTACACCATTTGCGTTTCGGACAGCCAAGCCGAACAGGTTTATGTGTCTGAGAGAGCGTTGTTTCCCGTTTCTCAGGATACGGCCTAAACCGGCAAGGCTACGTCACCATGCCGGTTTCCGCTCAAGCAGCTCAACGGACCCGCCACAAGGCACCGATCATCTCCGCACCGGTGACCTCCTTCGCGCCTGGCGAGAGCCGCTTGCGCTTCAACTCGAAGGTCTGGACGGCGTAGGTTGTTTTGAGCGGCATCAGCAGGTCCGCGTCGGGCCCGCTCCCCGCACCGGAACCGCATGCGTGATCTACGAGGTACCCCACATCCTGCTCGATGCGGTGACCTACCGCACGCTCGGTCGCAGCGAGGCAGGACGCGTCGTGACCCTCCACGAGGTCGCCTATCTAGGCGTGATCGAGCGGCCCTCGGACGGCTTCACGGTCCTGTCGGTTCTGAAGCCCGGTGCTTCTCGGGCTTTCAGCATCGAAGTGGGCGCCTTGCTGTCCATTTCCGCGCACGGCCGGGTCTGGCGTCCGGAGACGCACGAGCGTCGCTGGCGACTGCGCGCGGCGGAGCTTCGCGCCTTTGTGGAGGAGACGGAGCTCGAGGCGTGGGCGCGACCCTATTTCGATCCGGCCAGCGACAAGCACCATCGCAACCAGCCGGCGGGCAAGGTCGCGCGGCGGCCTCATGGGCCTGTGGAGCACGCCGCCTCGGGCTACAGGCGCGGCGGAGCCCAGCGCCTTGTCGAGGCTGCTGGGACCGACGCCATCTCACGGGCCGAGAACCCCAAGCCCGGCCTGCTCGGTAAGTTGTGGCGGGGCATCTTCCGGAAGTCATAGCGCCTGGTGGCTTCCCGCCTCCCATCGGCGGCGAACCGGATCGTCCTACTTCCGCTTTGCGCCTAATCCCGTCGTACCCGCTATCGTCTCCGCAAACCGAAGGCGGACGTTGCAACGGCCCAGGCTATAGGCCCAGGTTGCGCCAGGAGCGGGCCGTCGGCTTCATCGGCTCGAAGGTCCTGTGTGGATGGCTCCCGCATTGCAAGCGGCGAATTGAGGTTCAGACGGGTTGGTCGGGTGCAGTCTTGTGTCCGGCCTGTTGATGCAGTCGTGCATGTTGACTGCTGGCCCTGATGGTATCCGCGAACCAGATCCCACTCTGCTTTGCGGGCTATGACGCCCTGGACATTCGGCGGGGTGTCCCGGCTCCCGGTCTGACCGGTTCGCCATCAACTCTCATCGTCCTTGCAACCTGGAAAAGCGTCCTCTCCGTGCGATTAGGCGGCAGCGGCCGCTGGTGCGCGATAGGTGCCGCCCCGGGTCATGATCGCCCAGGCGACCCGGGCGGTGCGATTGGCCGCCGCAACGGTCACGACCCGCGCCGGCTTGCGCAGAAGTAGCGCCGGCAGGCGCGGGTCGACCGAAATCGGCGACGTCTTTGCGCGTCGGATCAGAGAAGTCATGCCAACCACGAGCAGGCGGCGCAGGTAGCGGTCGCCCAAGCGCGAGATCCGGCCCAGGCGCTCCTTGCCGCCGCTGCAGTTCTGGAGCGGCGTCAGCCCCAGCGAGGCGGCGAACTGCCGACCGGAGCGGAAGCGCTCGGGCTCGCTCACCGAGGCGGCCAGCGCCGTCGCCGAGACGATGCCGACACCGGGGATCGTCGCCAGGCGCTGCGACAGGTCGTTCGACCGATGCCAGGCCAGCAACTCCTTCTCCAGCCGGGTCAGCTGGATCTGCAAGGCGCCGATCTGGTCGGCCAGCCCGGTCACCACGCGCTGTGCCAGCGGCGGCACCTCGGCCGCTTCTCCGGCAGAAAGCCTGGCCGCCAGTTCGAGCGCATGCCGCAGGCCCCGCGCCATCTCGATCCCGAACTCGGCCAGCAGACCGCGGATCATGTTCACCAACTGCGTGCGTTGCTTGACCAGCAGGTCGCGCGTCCGGTGCAGCGCCAGCGCCGCCTGCTGCTCGGTCGACTTGACCGGCACGAACCGCATGCTCGGGCGCGTCACCGCCTCGCAGATGGCAGCGGCATCGTTCGCATCGGTTTTGCCTCGCTTCACATACGGCTTCACGTAAGCCGGCGGCATCAAGCGCACGTCGTGCCCGAGCTTCGTCAGTTCACGGGCCCACTGGTGCGCCGTCCCACACGCCTCCAGGCCGACCAAGCATCGCGGCAGCTTGGCGAAGAACGGAGCGACCTGCGCCCGCCTCAGCGTCGTGCGAACGGCGACCTGCCCGGCTGCATCGACGGCGTGAACCTGGAAGACGTTCTTGGCCAGATCAATGCCGACAGTGGTAATCTCCATCTGGATGGCTCCTGCATCTGCGTGGGTGCTTCGACAGCAACCACATTCTGGCACTCAGATGCCGCCGGTCGGAGCGGGAGCCATCCACATGGGGTAATCGCGGGAGCGAGTCGCCCTGATCTAGTCACGCTATGGAGGCTGCTGGCTGTTCCCCGATTTGATGGAAGTACGGGCTCACGACCGGAAGCCGGGCCCAAGCATCTGACGGAGAACAGCCATGGACGAGTATATCGGCCTCGACGTGTCGATGAAAGAGACGGCGGTTTCCATTCGGCGGAATGGCAAGCGCATCTGGCGCGGCAAGTGCGCGTCCGATCCCGCTAGTATTGGCGCCCTGCTGCGCAAGCATGCGCCCTGTGCCAAACGGGTGATCTTCGAAACTGGGCCACTGTCTGTGTGGTTCTATCACGCGCTCTGCGCACAGGGTTTTCCGGCCATTTGCATCGATGCCCGCCACGCTAAGGCTGCGCTCGACATGGCGGCAAACAAGACGGACGCCAATGACGCGGACGGGTTGGCGCATCTGGCGGAGGTCGGCTTTTATCGTGAGGTCCGCGTCAAAGGCTTCGACAGCATGTTGACCCGTACGCTGGTCGCAGCGCGAACCAGGCTGGTCAGGATCATGACCGAGCTTTCCAATCAGATCCGGGGATTGATGAAAATCTTCGGCCTGGTCGTGCCCGCCGGCAAGGGAAGCCGGTTCGAACAGCATGTCCGTGAGTTGCTGGCCGATCAGACGGGCCTCGCTGCCATCGTCCTGCCTGTCCTGGAGGCTTGGCGCAGTATACGTCTGCGTGCAACTGAGCTCGGACGTCAATTGATCGCCGGGGCACGCCGAAGCGAGGCATGCCGGCTTCTGATGTCGATCCCTGGCGTCGGGACGATGACAGCGACCGCGTTCACAACCGCAATTGAGGAGCCGAGCAACTTCAGGAAATCCCGCTCAGTGGGCGCTTGGCTTGGTCTCACAACCCGACGCTATCAGTCGGGTCAGGTCGACTACGATGGCCATATCTCCAGGCGTGGCGATCGCCACGTGCGCGGCCTGCTCTATGAAGCGGCAACGGTGATCCTCACCCGCAGCTCAGCCGAAAGCGGACTACGGACCTGGGGGCTCGCTCTCAAGGCACGGGTTGGCTTCAAGCGTGCCGCTGTCGGCGTCGCCCGCAAGTTGGCGGTTACGATGCACGCGATGCTGAAGTCTGGCGAGATGTTCGACCGCACCGCTGGAGCGGCCGCCTGATCTGACGAGTGGATCGCGTTCGCGCGCCGAGCGCACGAGGCCGTCCCTGCCGGGACGTGGGCCGAGCCATTCCGCCTGATGGGGTGCACCCGCTGTCTCAGCGAAGTGCGGCGTCCACATTGGAAGGCTCCTCCCGCGAAGCTCCATCATGCGGCGGCTCCTGCCGACCGCGAAGACGACCCTGCACCCGGCATACGCGTCCCTGCAATTGGCATACGATCGCCGCAGAAAGAGCTTGCGCTTCGGCCCGCGATTAGACGACCCCATCTGCTTTTGCCGCTGGAGTTTGCCTTCGCCCTGTTCTGGATGAAGCAGAGAGCCGCGGTCTCACGCCCCGCGATCTGCCGCCCTCAGCGACCACCTACCGGTAGGTAAGGCGCCGGCTCACAGCCAGTCGCGGCTCCCGCCGGGCCGAAATGGCAGATCCACCGCTATTCTGCCGATACCCGTTCCAATAAAATCCGGATTGCAAATTGTTTTGTATCAGTATCTGATGAAATCCGGGTGCTCAGGAAGCATATTGCCGAATGGCGTGAGCCGGCACGCCGATGTGCTGGCTGGCACCTCGGATGGGGACGAGAAGCCAAGCCGCATGACGCCGGCACAGGGAGGTGGGATGGGACGCGTGGGCGGACGAGCGGCAATCGTCACCGGCGGAGCGAAGGGGATCGGCCGCACAACCTGCGAGACCTTGCTGGCCGAGGGTGCGCACGTTTGCGCCTTCGACATCGAGCCACCGGACTCGGTGGTGATGGCAGACCTGCGCGCCGCCATGGCTCCCTGGAGTGATCGGTTCATCTACCAGCGCATCAACGTCACCAGCGAGGCCGAGGTCGATATCGGCGTCGCCGCGACGGTCGAGGCGTTCGGAACGATCGATATCCTCGTGAACAACGCTGGAAAGGGGCCTGACCCCAAGCCGCTGGAAGCGATGAGCTTGCTCGACTGGGACGACACGCTTCGCCTCAACCTCACAAGCGTGTTCCTCTGCTCGCGCGCAGTGCTTCCACACATGAAGCGGCACGGATCGGGCCGGATTATCAACATCTCCTCGCAGGCCGGCCGCAGTAAGAGCGAGGTCTCGAACCTGCCCTATGCCAGCGCCAAGGCGGCTGTTCTCGGCTTTACCCGCAACTTGGCGCATGAGGTCGGTCCGTTCGGGATCACGGTCAACGCAGTCGCGCCTGGCGTGACCCTGACAGAGCGCATCGCCGAAAAGCTTTCGCGGCGAACGGACCGCGAGGCCCTGACCGAGGTCATTCCGCTGCGCCGTTTCGGCGATGCACGGGACATTGCCGGAGCGATCCTCTTCCTAGCCTCATCGGACGCGGCCTACGTGACCGGCGCCACAATCGACGTGAACGGCGGCCGGACCATGATGTGATCGGGGGATTTACGCGTGCAAAAGTTTCGAATTATCCTCGCATTTACGCTTCTGTTCTGTATTCCAATAGGACCTGCCCGTGCGGAGCAGAGCGAGCTGCGAGTTGCTTACCAGTTCGGCCTGCTCTTCCTGCCGATCGTGGTGATGAACAAGGAAAGAATGATCGAAGACGCGGCACGTGAAGCCGGTATCAATGGGCTGAAGGTGACGTACCTGCAAATGGCGGGTGGCAGCGATATGAACGGCAGCCTCCTCTCAGGCGCGATCGACATCGGATCCGGCGGTGTTCCGCCTTTTCTGATCATCTGGTCGCGGACCCGCGGAAACGCCGATGTCAGAGGCGTAGTCGCCATGTGCTCAATGCCGATCAACCTCAACACTCGCGATCCGAACCTGAAGACGATCGCCGATCTCACGGACCACAACAAGATTGCGATGCCCGCCGCGCGGGTCTCGATCCAGGCGATCATGCTCCAGATGGCCGCCGAGAAGACATTTGGCCCCAAAGAGTTCGGACGCCTCGACTCCCTTGGGGTAGGGCTCGCCCACCCGCTGGCCATGTCAACGCTGCTCTCAGGGCGAGGAGAGGTCGATCTGCATTTCGCCTCGCCGCCGTACAATTATCAGGAACTCGAGAACCCCCAGATTCACTCGATCCTGAATTCCTATGATCTTCTCGGGAACGCCACCTTCGAGGTGCTGTGGGCAACACGCCGCTTCGTCGAGAGCAATCCGAAGCTGTATAAAGTGTTCGTTATGGCCTTCCAGCGCGCGATTGATCTAATCAATCGCGATCCGCAGCGCGCCGCCGAGATCTACCTGCGCGATTCCAAGGAGAAGCTAACGGTCGAGCAGGTGATGCGGATCCTCAAGGATCCGCAGGTCGAGTACACGACGACGCCCAAGCACATCGATCGGTACTCCGAATTTCTCTATCGCACCGGCCAGCTGAAGGTCCGGCCCGCCGGCCTCGACGATTTGTTCTTTCCGCGTCCCGACGAGGCTGGCCGTCCGGCTGAGTGAACCGGCGAAGTGAACCTTGATCTTCGACTGGGTCGGAAAGGGGGAAGGATGGAGACGGTGCGGATCGCAATTGTCGGGTGCGGCACGATCGGGAAGAGCTGGGCGAGCCTGTTCCTCGCTCACGGTTTCGAAGTTCATGCCTACGATCCGACCCCTGGGCACGAGGCGCCGCTGAGGGCGTTTGTCGCTGCCGCGACGACGAGCCTCGGCCATCCGGTCCCTGCGGATACGCGCGCCCTGCGCTGCCATCGCGAACTCGCGGAAGCCGTCGGCACGGCGCAATTCGTGCAGGAGAACGGGCCCGACGCGGAGGAGGCGAAGCGGGTTCTGCTGGCGCAGATCGATCGGCTAGTGCCTGACGACTGCGTTGTCGCGACGAGCACCTCATCGCAGTTGCGCAGCGCTATCACGGCCGATTGCCGGCATCCGGACCGGCACATCGTTGCGCATCCGTTCAACCCGCCGCACCTGATCCCTCTCGTGGAGATCCTCGGGGGTGCCGATTGGGCCGTCGAGCGTGCCGTTAATCTCTATCGTAACGTCGGGCGACACCCCATCATCATGAGGCGCGAGATGCGTGGGCATATCGCGAACCGCCTGACCTCGGCCCTGTGGCGTGAGGCGCTGTTCATCTTGCAGGAGGGCGCCGCGAGCGTCGCCGACATCGACGACGCGGTGCGCTACGGCCCTGGGCTCCGGTGGGCCGTTCTCGGGCCGTACTTGACCTATCATCTCGCCGGCGGTCCGGGAGGAATCCAGCATTTCCTCGATCACCTAGGGCCAGGCCACGTCAAGCGCTGGGCCGATCTCGGCACGCCGGTCCTCGATGCGGATCTGGTGGAGAAGGTGGTGCGAGGCGTGCGCGAAGCCGTCGGCGACCGGTCGATAGCGGAATGCGTGGAGGCGCGCGACGCGATGCTTCTCGCCCTGGCCTCACTCCAGGACAGCGAGGCGGCGCCCAGTGGCGACCGTGGCCCGCTCCAAGGCTCCCGGCCGAACTGATCGGCATCTCGACCAGAGGACAGGCGCGGCCCGAGTGTTTCTCGGAACGGCCACCATGCAGGGGACTGCGGGGATCGTCCTGAACTACATCGTCAGGAGGCCGCCATCGATGGGCAGGACCGCTCCGTTGATGAAGCCAGCCCGGTCCGAAACGAGGAAGGCGATCGCCTCGGCGATGTCGCGGGGGGTCGCGAGGCGCCGAAGCGGAATGCGCGCCGTGATCCGTTCTATCGTCCCAGCATCGAGGCTCGCATGGGTCATCGGCGTATCCGCGACGGCGGGTGCGACCGCGTTGACGCGGATCCCGAGCGGCCCGAGCTCACGGGCGAGTCCGAGGGTGAGAGCGACGATCCCAGCCTTGCTTGTTCCATAGAGGACGTTGCCGATAGAGCCGCCACCCCGCATGGCCGAGATCGACGCGACGTTGACGATGCGCCCGCTGGCCTGGGCGGCCATGATACAGGCCGCCTCGCGCAGGCAGTGCGCCGCTCCGAGGAGATTGACGTCGAGGACGTCCCGCAGATCCGCGGCAGATGATTCGAGAAACGGCTTCGTCTTCAGGAGCCCAGCATTGCAGACCAGGATGTCGAGACGCCCGCTCGTCGCTTCGATCGTCCTGAAGGCGTCCCGCACCGCTGTATCCTGTGAGACGTCGACCGTCACGGTGTGCACCTGGGCGCCCTGCTCGGCGAGCGAGGCGGCCGCGCGCGCCGCGCCTCCTCCGTCACGGTCCGCGATCCAGACGCGGCATCCCTCCTGGGCGAGGGTGGTGGCGATCGCCAGCCCGATCCCCGCGGCCCCACCGGTGACAAGGGCGACCTGCCCGTTCAGCCCAAGCTCCATCGCAACATGTCCTCAGATGGAGCGGGTCCTTTGAACCGGCCCTGCAACTGGATCCGTCGCCGCATCGACGGATATGTTCCGCCTATGCGTCTCGGGCATCAGCGCGACGCAGGCCGCGCTGATCAGGGCGACCATGACGATGTAGGCAGCAAGGTACCAGGGTGCCTGATTGCCGATGCGCAGCAATTCCGTTGCGAGGAGGGGTGTCAGTCCGCTCGCGAAGATGCCCGAGAATTGATAGACGAATGAGATGCCGGTGTAGCGGACGCGGGTATCGAAGAGCTCCGAGAACAGGGCAGCCTGCGGCCCGTAGATGAGCGGGTAGATCACTCCGAGCAGGAGGGCGATTACCAGCCAGATCAGCCCGGTCGAGCGGGTGTCCAGCAGCGCGAAGGCCGGGACGACCGCGAGCGCTATCAGGATCGCGCCACCGCCGAACACGAGCCGCCGGCCGAACCGGTCCGACAGCATGCCGCAGACCGGCAGCATCGCGATCATGATGGCTGAGGCCAGTATGACCGCCGTGAGAGCGGTTTGCCGCGGCAGGCCGAGGACGGTGGTGACATAGGCGATCGAGAAGACACCGAACGTGTTGAAGGTGACGCCCTCGATGAACCGAGCGCCGAGCCCGAGGAAGATGTTGCGGCGATGGCTGCGCAGCAGCTCGAGGAACGGCACCTTCACCTCGCTGCCGGTCTCCTTGATCTGTGCAAAGGCCGGCGTCTCGAGAATGGTCAGCCGGATGTATAATCCCACCGCGACGAGGATCGCGCTGAAGAGAAAGGCGATGCGCCAACCCCAATCCAGGAAGGCCTGATCCGGCATCATGGAGAGAAGGGCGACGATGCCGGAACTGAGGAGGAGACCGGCTGGAACACCGATCTGCGGCCAGCTGCCGTAAAAGCCGCGCTTGCCCTCCGGCGAATGCTCGACCGCCATGAGAACGGCACCGCCCCATTCACCTCCGATCCCGAGTCCCTGCAACACCCGCAGCACAAGGAGCAGCAGGGGGGCCCAGACGCCGACGGACTGATAGGTCGGCAGGATGCCGATGAGGAAGGTCGCGACCCCCATGATCAACAGGGTCAAGACCAGGACGGCCTTGCGACCGATACGGTCGCCGTAATGGCCGAAGATGATACCCCCGACGGGCCGGGAGACGAAACCGACGAAGAAGGTCGCGTAGGCCAGAAGCGTCCCGACCAGGGGATCGAAGTTGGGGAAGAACAGCTTGTTGAACACTAGCGGCGTGACGACACCGTAGAGGAAGAAGTCGTACCATTCGATCGTGGCGCCGATGCAGCTCGCGAATGCGACCCTGCGGATGGAATTCGGATGCGTGGCTTCGACAGGCATGATCAGGACGTTCCTCTCCGGCAGGTTCGGCTCAGCTCGTGGAGCGCTCTGCGCCGAAGTGGAAACAGGTGCGACGCCGGAGTCCGCGCCGAATCCCAGGCCTTGCGCACGGCTTGAGTGCAGCGCGATCTGGCAGGGTTCCAAGGCGTCCGAGCAGGCGAGCCCATCTTCAGACCGCCGGTAGAGACAGGATCTGCCGCGCCTCGGTCGCCGTAGCAGCACGGCGTCCATAGCGGCCGGCTATTTCCGCGACGCGGGCCACGAGCTCGGCATTGCTGCGGGCGAGACGCGTCTTGTCAAAGCGCAGATTGTCCTCAAGACCGGTCCTGCAATGACCGCCGAGCTCGAGGCACCATTCGTTCATCGGGAGCTGCGCCCGCCCGATCCCCGCGCCGGTCCAGGTTGCGTTTGGCATGATCTCCTTCAGCTCGGAGACGAGGAATTCGAGCAGAGAGCGGCGCGGCGGCATGGCGTTGGGCACGCCCATGACGAACTGGACATGCGCTGGTGCCTTGAGCAGCCCGCGATCGTGGAGTGCCTTGGCATTGTAGAGCATCGCCGCGTCGAAGACCTCGATCTCCGGCTTCACGTCGTGCTCAAGCATGCTCCGGGCGAGCTCCTCGACGAGCTGCGGCGGGTTCTCATAGATCTGATTCGGGAAGTTGACCGAGCCCGTGGACAGCGATGCCATGTCCGGCCGGAGCAGCACGCAGCGCCCGCGCTCGGCCTGGCTGCGGCCGCGACCGCCCGTCGAGTGCTGGACGATCATATCCGGGCAGTGCTTGCGTACGCCTTCCTGCACTTCGGCGAATAGTTCCGGGTCGGAACTCGGGCTTTCGTCGGTGTTGCGGACGTGGATATGGGCGATGGTGGCGCCAGCCTCGTAGGCCTCGTGGATCGATTCCACCTGTTCGGCCGGCCGCACCGGGACGGCAGGCGAATCCGCCTTTCGGGGAAGGGCTCCGGTGATTGCCACCGTGATGATGACGGGCTGGGTCACGCTGGGTCCTCGAGGGTCAGCCCGTCACCGGGCGTGCTGGACGAAGTGGAAGCTGCGGATGTCCGGTCGCGCGGCAACTTCCTTCAGGAGCGTCGCGAGCGGCGTGTCGGCGAGGGGGTATTCGGTCCGGATCGGGCCGGCTTCGCTGAGAGCGCGGCACTCGGATTCTGGATAGAAGGCCGCTAGAAGAAGGTCGTCGTCGGAGGCGAAGGGCCCACGCTCGCGGCGCAGGGTCGAGATGCCTGGGGCGAGCAATTCCCCGGGCCGCTCCGTCACCGGCTCGGCACCGCGGGTGACGCGGTCGAGCACCTCGGGATCGATCGGGCCCGCGATCTCGCCGTAGTGGCCGAGGACGTACTTCCGCACCTCGTCCGGGACCGTCGCGTAGCGCTCCTCACCCATCACGTTCAGGACCGCCTGGGTCATCACGAATTGCGCGAACGGGCTGACGATGATCGGATAGCCGAGATCCCGGCGCACGCGCGCCGCCTCCTCGAGAACGGCCGGCAGCTTATGCTCGAGACCGAGCGTTGCGAGCTGCGAGCGGATGTTGGAGATCATCCCGCCCGGCATCTGGTGCTCGGCGTGAAACGCATCGAACTCCGCGATCGCGCCAAGGGGCTTGTCCTCGCGTCGGGCGATGTAGCGCAGGCGCTCGGCGACCTCCTCGACACAGGTCAGGTCGAGGGGCACGTCGAAGCCCATCCGGCGGGCGTTGGCCACGAACTGCTCGGTTGCCGGATGCGAGGCGCCGTTGGCCAGCGTCGAGGTCGCCGTGTGGACGACATCGACGCCGAGGGCGACAGCCTGCACGGCGTTGTAGGGCGCTAAGCCCGTCAGGCAGTGCGAGTGCAGCTGAAGCGGGAGTGCACCACAGGCCTGCTTGATCGCCGGAACGAGAGTGGCGATGCGCTCCGGCGTCAGCAGCCCGCTCGCGTCCTTCAGGTAGATCGCATCGACGCCGAGCGCGATCAGTTCGTGCGTCTTGCGGGCATAATATTCGTCCGTATGGACCGGGCTCACCGTGAAGACCACGCCACCGGCTGTATAGAGCCCGACTCGTTTCGCCGCCTGGACCGGGACCACCATGTTGCGCATGTCGTTCAGCGCGTCATAGGGCGTGTGGTACCGGATGCCGTTGGCGAAGATGCGCTCGGCGGTGAGGGCGACGATGTCGTCAGGGAAGAACTCGAAGGTGAAGAGACTTTGGCTCCGTGTCATCACGATGAGCGGCGTCCGCTTCACCCAGCCACTGAGGATCCGCATGCGTTCCCAGGGATTCTCGCGCAGGTAGCGGACGCAGACATCGAAGACCGCGCCGCCGGCGAGGTCGATCGCCTCGAAACCCGCATCGTCGAGACGGGGAGCGAGCTGCGCCATCATGGCGGTCGTCATTCGGGTCGCCCACAGGCACTGATGGGCGTCCCGGAGCGTCACGTCGATCAGGCGTATCGATCGTCCCGACATCAAGCGGCCTCGCGCGGCAGGAACGTGTTCTCGACCCAGCGGGTATGGACGCGGCCTTCGAGAAAATCAGGATCGTCGATCAGCGCCGCGTGGAAGGGGATCGTCGTCGGCACGCCCGTGACGCGGAAACGCCGTAGGGCTCCGCGCGCCGTCGCGAGCGCCTCCGCGCGCGATGCGCCGGTAACGATCAGCTTGGCCAGCATCGAATCGTAGTGGGGCGGGATGCGGTAGCCCTCGTAGACATGGCTGTCGAGGCGGATTTCCGGACCAACGGGAGGTGCCCAGCTCGCGAGGGTGCCGGGCACCGGCCGGAAGTCCTGGGCGGGGTCCTCGGCATTGATCCGGAACTCGATAACGCATCGCCCGTCGGGCTCGAGCGGGATGCCGAACGACAGGCGCTCGCCGCTTGCCACACGGAATTGTTCGGTCACGAGGTCCGTCCCGGTGAGCATCTCGGTGACGGGATGCTCGACCTGGATGCGGGTGTTCATCTCGATGAAGAAGAAGGACCCGCTCTCTACATCATAGATGAACTCGACCGTGCCGGCGTTCCGGTAGCGCAGGCCTCGCACGAGGGCGAGGGCTGCCGCCGCCATCGCCCTGCGGGTATCCGGCGGCAGCACGGGAGAAGGCGCCTCCTCGACGAGCTTCTGGTGACGACGCTGGACGCTGCAATCCCGCTCCCAGAGATGGACGGCATTGCCGTGCCCGTCACCGAAGACCTGGATCTCGATGTGCCGGACGGCCGGAAAGAAGCGCTCGAGGTAGATCTCTGGCAGCCCGAACGCGGCTTCGGCCTCCGCGGTTGCCTGGTCGAACCGGGCCTGGAAGGCATCGTGACTTTCGGCGACGCGCATGCCGCGGCCGCCGCCGCCACCGCTTGCCTTGAGGAGAAGCGGATAGCCGATCTCCCGCGCCCTCATCGCTGCATCCGCCGCGCGTAGGTACCCGCCCTCGGAACCGGGCACCACTGGAATGCCAAGGGAGGCCGCCGTGCGGCGGGCGGCGACCTTGTCGCCCATCAGTGCGATGGATTCCGCGTCGGGGCCTACGAAAGTCAGGCCAGCGCTCGTGCACGCCTCGGCGAAACTGCTCTTCTCCGACAGGAACCCGTAGCCCGGATAGACCGCGTCGCAGCCTGTGTTCTCGGCCACCGCGATCAGCGCGTCACCGAGGAGATAGCTCGCCTTGGCCGGGGGTGGACCTATGCAGATCGTCCTGTCGGCTGCCCAGACATGGGCTGCGTTCCGATCTGCCGAGGAATGGACGGCAACGGTCTCGAGGCCCAGGCCGCGACAGGCGCGGATCGCTCGCAGGGCAATCTCGCCACGATTGGCGATCAACACGCGCCTCACGCAACCTCCTCGAACTTTAATGCCACATTAGGCCGCCACAACAGATGGCCTCGAAAAATTTCGGATTGCAAGATTTTTCGTATCGGGTTTTGATAGGGCATGTCGAAGAAGAGAAATATGTTTCCGCTTGGCGGATCCTCGGACGACGCGACGCTGGCCACTGTGCCACCGACCGTGACACGTCTGGATGGTGCAGCGAGCGCCATCTCGGCTCTCAAGCCCTTCACCTTCCTGGAGGCAATCGCGCAGGCGGGCAGGCCCCTCAGTGTCTCCGAGATGAGTGCACTCCTAAATGTGCCCCAGCCAACCGCACATCGGATCGTGCACGGATTGGAGAGCGAGGGATTCTTGGAGCGGGAGGCCGGGAGCCGGCGCTACGCCCCCGGCTCACGTCTCGTCCGATTGAGTGTCGGCGTGGTGGGCACCTCGGCCCGGGCGGCTCCGCGCCGCGCCATTCTCGAGGCCCTATCGAATGCGATCGGGGAGACTTGCAACTTCGGCATCCGCGTCGGCAATCACCTGATGTACCTCGATCGCGTCGAGGCGGCATGGCCCTTCGGCCTGCGCTTCGAACCGGGCTCACGCGTGCCCTTGCACTGCACGTCGATGGGCAAGCTGTTTCTCAGCGCGATGACACCCACTCAACGAAAGCGGCTGCTCAACGCCGCCGCGCTCCAATTCTATACCGAGCGGACCATCACAGACCCGGACCTGCTCGAAGCGGAGCTGTTGAAGATTCGGGAGGCGGGCTTCTCGATAGACAATCAGGAATTCTTGGCCGGCGTGGTCTGTGTTGCGGTGCCGGTTCTGGCCGCCAACGGCAGCGTCGCGGCGGCTCTGGCCATCTCCGCCCCCCTAGCGCGCATGTCGCTCTCGCGAGCCACGCAATGCGTGCCGCTCCTGAGAAACGCTGCGGAGCAGATGGCTGAGACATTCGGCGACTCGGATCTCGATGGCCTCGCCGTCCCAGGACAGCAGCGGGTGGGACAATGACTTTGCGCTACGATCAGGTCGCCGACCTCATCAAGATCGTCGATTCGAGCGCCTGCGAGGAGCTCATCCTAGAGACGGCAGATCTCAAGCTGGTCGTGCGGCGCGGCCGGGCGGGCGCACCGGAACCCGCTTCACCTGCGCCGATCTCGGCATCGAGCCCGACCGATCGCGCCTCGACCGGCTCAACAGCGCCGCCTGCGACGGCAAGCCCCGCGCCTCCGGCTTCGCCTACTGCAGCAGCGGCCAAGGCTGGCGGTCACGAAGTGCGCGCGCCGATGGTGGGGACGTTCTATCGCGCGCCTTCGCCCGACGCGCCGCCCTTCGTCGAGGTTGGCAGCGTAATCGGTCAGGGACAGCCCCTGTGCGTCATCGAAGTGATGAAGCTGTTCACGACGATCTATGCCGATCGCGCGGGAACGATCTCCGATATTCCTGCAAAGAACGGAGAATTTGTTGAATTCGATCAGGTCATGTTCGTAATTCAGGCCCCCTGACTGCGACCGAAAGGCTGAGATAGCCAAGTCCCGACAGTGCCCGTCCGCACGCTGGCCAAAATATCCGTCATCAGGAGAAGACGTCATGTACGAGCGGATGCGCCGAGCCGTTTACATAGCGGTCATAGCGTCAGGCGCGGCCTTCGCGACGCCGGCAGCGGCTGAGGAGCAGCTCAATTCCACGGCCTGGGGCTGGCCACAGCCCTATGAGCAGGTCTCCGCCAAATCGGTCGATTGGCTAAAGCAGAAGGGCTGGTGGCCCCTGGCTTTCGCCTGGCAGGCGCCCTTTTCTGGTCAGAACACGATCAACGTCGTCCTATCGAAGTCCGATTTCCTGGCCAAGCGCGGCCTGGAAACAAAATTTCAGGCCTTCGCCTCGGGTCCGGACGTGAACGAGGCGATCGCGGCGGGGCGCATGCAGGTCGGCAACGGGGGTAATTTTCCCTTCACCTCGCTGCTCGACCGGGGCATCCCGGTGAAGGCCCTCGCCGTGGTGGCGCCGAACCTCAAGCATTCGGCGGTCGCTCCGAAGGACAGCCCCCTCAAGAGCCTCGCCGATTTGAAGGGCAGCAATCCTGCTGCCACGATTGGAATCGTGACGGGCTCCTCATCGGAATTCTACTTCACGCAGGCTGCCGAAGTGCTGGGCATCCAGATCGGCAAGGACGTCATTCTGAAGAACATGCCGCCATCCGAGCAGATCACGATGGCGCGCGGCATTGCCGCGGTAATCCCCTGGGAGCCGTCGGTGACGATCATGACCGAGGAGCGCAAGAACGGGAAGGAGATCGATGCGATCTTTCCCTATAACTTCTATGAGGGTCGCTTCTACGTCCGTCAGGAACTGATCGATAACGTCCCGGACGTCGTCCAAGCCATCAGCGACAGTTTCGTCGAGGCGACCTTGTGGATACGCCTCTATCCCGAAAAGGCAGCTGACATGCTCGCGGCCGAGCCGCTGCTGCGCAATTACGGGCGCGACCTCCTGCTGCAGCAGACGAAGCTCTATAACAACCTCTACAAACCCACCGCCAGCTTTCCGTTCGCAGCGTTCTGGGGCGAGGAGGATTCTCGTATCGCCAAGTGGCTGAAGGACCGTAACCGCATCGTCCGTCCCCTGGACGGGAACGCCTACTCGCAATCTTTCGCGCCGGAATTCATGACGGCAACCTATGCGAAGCTGGGCTGGGCCGTGCCGAAGCGGCCACCTTTCATCCCTGCAAATTGGGGCGGCAAGATTGGGCAGTTGCCCTATCCGGCCTATCCGAACGCGAGCACGCTCACCGCCCCCCAGCCGTGGCCCGAGCCCGGCGATCTAACGCGGCCTTGGTCCTTCGATGGAAAGGTCTTCCGGCCATGAATGCCTGCGCGAGCCTCACGTGACGGCGGCACAACGACCGCGCCCTTCATCCGTTCCGACAACCCTGGGACATCGCGGAGTTCAGCCGATGCGCCTCCAAGACCCAACCTCGACTCTGCAGGGGCCCTTGCCGGCTTCGGCTCGGTCGGAAGGGGTTGGCGCTCCACATCCGGGCTCGCGCCAGCCCGGTGCCGTCGCACGTGGCCTGATGTCGATCCTGCTGTACCTGCCGAACCTCGCGACCACAGCGGTGCTTTTTGTCGTCTGGGAACTGGTCGCGCGGTACTGGCTGCCGCGTTCTGATCCCTATCTCGCGGTGCTGATGCCCGCCCCGAGCCTCGTCCTGAGAAGCGGCTGGACGATGATCGCTTCAGGAGAGCTGGGCTTCCATCTTCTGACGAGCCTGAAGCGCGAGGCCGTGGCCTTCGCTTTCGCCCTGTCGGCCATCCCGATCGGCCTGATTATGGGCTGGTCCCGCCTCGCGCGGGCCCAGCTCGATCCGATCATCGAGATCCTCCGTCCAATTCCCCCTTTAGCGTGGATCCCGCTGAGTATCCTGTGGTTCGGCGTCGGCGACGAGCAGAACCAGTTCATCATCTTCCTGGGGATGTTCTTCCCGATTCTGATCAACACGATCGAGGGTGTGCGGACCGTCGACCGGAATCTGATCCGCGCTGCGAGGAGCCTCGGCGCACCCGAACGGAGCGTCCTGTGGCGCATCGTCCTGCGGGCCGCAACGCCGCAGATCGTGACCGGCATCCGGATCGGGCTCGGCTTCGGCTGGATGGCCCTCGTCGCGGCCGAGCTGGTCGGCGCGAATTCCGGGCTGGGCTTCCTGATCAACGACGCGCGCAGCGTCCTGCGGACCGACATCATCACGGTCGGCATGCTGACAATCGGCTTCACCGGGCTCGTGATCGACGTCGCGATCCGTTTCGCCATGAAGTGGTTCCTGCCCTGGTCCGTTTCGTCGAAGTGAGAGGGAACGCGCGATGGGACATCTCTCGGTCAGGGGCGTGACGAAGGTCTATGGCGAGGCGGGGACGCCGGAAGCCGTCATCGCCCTTCACGACGTGAGCCTCGAGATCGAGGACCACACCTTCTGCGCGATACTGGGCCATAGCGGCTGCGGGAAGACCACCCTGCTGAGCATGACGGCCGGGTTCGAACAGCCGACCTCCGGCGACTTGCTGATGGCCGGCCGTGCCATCGTGCGGCCGGGCTGGCAGAACACCATCGTCTTCCAGGACTATGCCCTGTTCCCCTGGATGACGGTCGAGGAGAACATCGCCTTCGGCCCGCAGATGAAAGGCGTGCCAAAAGATGAGAGGCGCGTGGCGGTGCGCCGCCATATCGAGCTCGTCGGGCTCGCTGGCTTCGAACGCAAGCGCCCCCACGAATTGTCCGGGGGCATGCGCCAGCGTGTGGCGATCGCCCGGGCCCTCGTCGTGCAGCCGGAGATCCTGCTGATGGACGAGCCGTTCGGCGCGCTGGACGCGCAGACTCGGAGCATGATGCAGAACGAGCTCATCCGCATCTGGCAGCGCGAACCCAAGACCGTGATGCTCGTCACGCACAGCATCGACGAGGCGATCCGGCTCGCGGACCGGGTCGTCGTGATGACGCGGCGGCCGGGTCGGGTGAAGGCCGTAATCGACGTGGCGCTGCCGCGCCCGCGCGACGAGGACGATCCGCGCTACCTGACTCTCAGGCGTCAACTGCGCGAGTTGATCCACGACGAGCATGAGGCAGCCGCATGAGCGCGGTCGGCTCATCACGAGAAGCCGGGCCATCTCGAGTGGGACTGGTGGAACGGCACCCGCCATTCCGACCGGATTTCATCCGCCACGACTGGAGCGTGGCCGAGATCCAGGCGATCCACGACCTGCCGCTCCTCGACCTCGTGTTCCGGGCGGCCGAGGTGCACCGCGCGCACAAC
>NZ_JBAWTG010000078.1:0-22445 GCF_037106235.1 Methylobacterium nigriterrae
GCAGGCACTCCGGGGCAAGGAGCTGATCGTGACGGGCAACCACGTCCTGACCGTCCCCGACGTGGCGCGGCTGAAGGCCTTCGCGGAGTTCGACGCCGGCTACCTGGATCTCGGTGGCCCGGCCTGAGCCGGGCCCGGAGCGGCTTCCGCTCCCGCGGCCGCCCCTGCCTTCTTGAAATGCCCGCGATTCTGGGTCCATCTCGGCCGCGATTCGGGCATCCCCGCCCGCGGACACGACCGGAGCCGAAGCCATGCGCCGCGACCGCCATGCCAAGATCGTCGCCACCGTCGGTCCCGCCAGCGCCTCGCCCGAGATGCTGCGCGCCCTGTTCCTCGCCGGCGTCGACACCTTCCGGCTGAACTTCAGCCACGGCCTGCAGGAGGACCATGCCAGGGTCCACGCCGCCATCCGGGCCCTCGAGCGCGAGGTCGGCCGGCCCATCGCCATCCTGCAGGACCTGCAGGGCCCGAAGATCCGCGTCGGCACGGTCGCGGGCGGCCGGCTCGACGTGGCGCCGGGCGAGACCGTGCGCTTCGTGCTCGAGGGCTCCGAGGGCGGCAAGGACGCGATCCCGCTCCACCACCCGGAGATCTTCGCGGCCGTCGTGCCGGGACAGGAGCTCCTGATCGACGACGGGCGCGTGCGCGTGCGGGTGGCGGGCCTGACCGCGGACAGCATTGAGGCGGAGGTCGTGATCGGCGGCGTGATCTCGAACCGCAAGGGCGTCAACCTGCCGGGCACCCTGCTCGACCTCTCGCCGCTCACCGCGAAGGACCGGGCCGACCTCGCCTTCGGCCTCGATCTCGGCGTCGACTGGGTGGCGCTCTCCTTCGTGCAGAAGCCCGCCGACCTGATCGAGGCCCGCGGCCTGATCGGGGACCGGGCCGGCATCATGACCAAGATCGAGAAGCCGCAGGCGCTCGAGCGCATCGACGACATCATCCGGCTGTCGGACGCCGTCATGGTGGCGCGCGGCGATCTCGGTGTCGAGATCCCGCACGAGGACGTGCCGGGCCGCCAGAAGGAGCTGATCCGCGCCTGCCGGCTCGCCGTGAAGCCCGTTGTCGTCGCCACCCAGATGCTCGACTCGATGGTGAGCGCCCCGACGCCCACCCGGGCCGAGGCCTCGGACGTCGCCACCGCCATCTACGACGGGGCCGATGCCGTGATGCTCTCGGCCGAATCCGCCACCGGGCGCTTCCCCGTCGAGACGGTCTCCATGATGGACCGCATCATCCGGCGCACCGAGGCGCACAAGCTCTACCGCTCGCTGATCGCGGCCTCCGAGCCCGGCGAGGAGGAGACGCCGCCCCACGCGGTCGCGACCGCCACCGCCGACCTCGCCGACGCCGTCGGCGCCTCGGCGATCGTGGCCTACACGCTGAGCGGGACGACGGCCGCCCGGATCGCCCGCAAGCGCCCGTGCGTGCCGATCCTGGCGCTCACCCCCGACATCGGCACCTCGCGCCGCCTCAGCCTGCTCTGGGGCACCCACAGCGTGCGCGCCGACGAGGTCGGCACCTACGAGGAGATGGTGACGAACGCGGTCGCCCACGCGGTCGAGGAGGGCTTCGCCGCGCCCGCCGGCCTCGTGGTCATCACGGCCGGCATCCCCTTCGCGGTGGCCGGAACGACGAACAACATCCGGATCGCGGCCGTGTAGGGCATCCGCCCGAGACGCGGCCGCGGCGGTTTCCGAGGCGGAAAACGCGCCGGACCATCCCGGATGCCCGGCCGCCGGTCAGCAGCTGAGCCGCCTGCCCTCGCGGCGGCCGAAGACCCGGTAATGCGCCGCGCCGGACTCCATCTGGCCCCGCTCGACGGCGCGCCGAACGTCGGGATTGCAGCGCAGGTACTCGCGTTCGTCGAACCCGTACCCGCGGTCTCTGCCTCGGAACGCGGGACCGCGCTCCCTGTAGCCGTCGTCGCGGTCCCGGTAGCCGTAATCGCGCTCCCGGTAGCCGTATTCGGGCTCTCCGTAGCGCTGCGCCGCGGTCGGCCCGACCGAGCCCATCAGGCCCAGGCCCACGGCCGCGAGTGTCCAGAGCACCTTCATGTCGCGTGTCCTCCTCATCGGGCGCTATAACGCGTCGAGAGGCCCGCGGTTCGATCGCTCCCGGCGGCCATCCGCGTAGAAAGCGGGGCGGCGCACGAGAACGTGTCCGGCCATCGGCCCGATCTGGCCGGGCTCGCTTCCGGTCCGGAACAAACCTGCCGGTTTGCTGCAGCGCACAACATTTTCCCGATTGACAGGCGCGCGGATTCGGCACGATCTTTCCTGCAAAGAACGGGCTATTCCTCGAAGGAATTGCCCACGAGGGAGGGAAGCGTGCCATGGCGCACCAGGATCCCCGTGTCGCGTCGATGTTCCGGCGCGACTGCGCAGCGGCCGTCTGTGCGGTGCTGCTCGTCTGGCTGATCTACGCCTTCACGTTCTGGACGATGAAGCCGGCCTTCGATGCCGCCGGCCTCACCGGGCCGATGGTCGGGCTCGGCGCCTGCGTCCTCTTCCTGAACACGGCCGCGATCGTGGCCATGATCCGCCATTACGGCGAGGACCGCGCCGCGATCTACGGCACCGACATCTACTATCTCGACCGGCTGCGCGCGGCGCGCAGAAGCCAGGGAGGCCAGCCATGAGCTCAGCCGAGCGCCCTCTCACGCGCAAGCAGCCCTACGAGCCGCCGGCGCAATCCGTGGCGGGGCAGGTCGTCGACGCGGTCCTGATGCTGGTCCTCGTCTTCATCACCCTCTACCTGCCGCTCCTGTTCCGGCTGGCCGGCGGCGGGACGCGCACCACCGAGTTCCCGAACCCGTCCTGGGAGGCGCTGGGCCAGAACGCCGTCATGGCGGCGCAGTGGGAGAAGCTCGGCTTCTCCCCCGAGAAGGCCGCGGCGCTGATCGGCACCCGCTTCGACTACGCCGTCAACGGGACGGTCCTGGCGTTCACGGCGCTCATCATCGTCGGCTACTTCGTTTTCCTGTTCCGCTACTCGGACCGGGAATACCGCGACGTCATCGCCGAGCGCTTCGGCGACGGGGCGCAGCCGCCCGGAACCCGCTGAGCCGCCGCGGCGGCACCGCCCCCCGGATCCGGCGGCCCGCCGCGACCCGGCCCCTCTCCTGGAAACCGCGAGGACATCCGCCATGGTGGCAATCATGAACTTGTGCGCCTGGGCGGTTGCCGGCGCGCTCGCGCTCTGGATGGGCTTCGACCTCCTGCGCACCAACAGGGCCTTCGGGGAGGATTATCTCCTGTCCTCCGAGGAGGGCGAGATCGTGGACGCCGACGTCGGCGAGACGGCAGCGAGGTCGTGATGCAGAACGTTCAGGTAGCGCCTCGCCCGGCGGTCCATGCCCCCGACATCCGACTGGCGGAAGCCCCGCCGGCGGCCGTTCCGCCCTCCCGGAAAATCGCGCTCCTGCGCGTGCTCGGGCCCGGCCATGTCTGGGCGCTCGGCGTCGGGATCGTGCTCGTCGGCGAGTTCATGGGCTGGAACTTCGCGGTGGGCAAGGGCGGGCCGGTCGCGGCGCTCACCGCCTGCTGGCTCGCCGGCATCCTCTACACCTGCGTGGCGATGATCGATTCCGAGATCACCTCCACGGTCGCGGCGGCCGGCGGCCAGTACGCGCAGGCCAAGCACATCATCGGGCCGCTCGCGGCCTTCAATGTCGGCCTCTACCTCGTGATGGCCTACACGATGCTGGAGGTCTCGAACGCCATCGTCACGGGCGACCTCATCGAAGCGTTCGTCACGAATCTCGGGATTCCCGGCACGATCGACAAGCGCGCCTTCATGGTCCTCACCATCGTGGCGCTCGCCTTCCTGAACTATCGCGGCGTGCTCGCCTCGCTGACCATGAACCTCCTGATCACGGCCGCCGCCTTCGCGGCCATCGTGGTGCTGTTCGTGGCGACGCAGCCCTGGGCGCCGGGCGCGGTGCTGCAGCACGACGCGCTCCTCGTCGGCCTGCCCTACGGCAGCCTCGGGATCCTGGCCGCCATGCATTTCGGCCTGTGGTTCTACCTCGGCATCGAGGGCACCACGCAGGCCGCCGAGGAGGTGCGCTCGCCGGCCCGCGCCCTGCCGCTCGGCACCATGACGGGCATGATGACGCTCCTCATCGCCGCGACCGCGACGTGGTACGTCTGCTCCGGCCTGATGCCCTGGGAGTATCTCGGCCAGGCCGTGACGCCGCTCTACGACGCGGGGCGGCTGACGGGGAACCGCTGGCTCGAGGTGTTCCTGTTCCTCGGCACCCTGTTCGCCACCGTGGCCTCGGCCAACGGCTGCATCAACGACGCCTCGCGGGCCTGGTTCGCCATGGGGCGCGACCGCTACATGCCGGCCTGGTTCGGCGCCGTGCACCCGGTCTACCACACCCCCTACCGGGCGATCCTGTTCTTCGTGCCGATCGCGATCCTGTTCGCGGTCTCGACGCCGCTCGACCAGACCATCACCTTCTCGATCCTGTCGGGGCTGCTCGGCTACACCCTGATGGCCCTGTCGATCATCCTGTTCCGCCGCAAATGGCCGCTCGGCACGATCCAGCGCGGCTACGTGCACCCGCTCCACCCGCTGCCCGCGATCCTGTTGCTGGGCCTGTGCGTCGTCACCTACCTCGCGGTGTTCCTCGGCTACGGCACGCAGCTCGTCGCCATGATGACCTTCTACATCGCGGCCTCCGCCTGGTTCGTGCTGCACCGCTACAAGTATGTCCGGCGCGGCGACCAGTTCACGATGCACTGGCCGAAGCCGAAGGGGTATTGAGGCGTGATCGACCCTCTCGGCCTGCCCGCGCTCGGCCTGCCCGTCCTCGCCGCCGTGAGCTGCGCCCTGCACCGGCGCGGCCGGGCGGCGGCCGCCGCCAGGGCCGCGATGCTGGAGCCCTGCGCGGCGCTCCTGGCGGAGCCGGTCCACGGCCGGGACCGGGCCGGCTACGGCACGCTCCGGGGCCGCTTCGCGGGGCTGCCGGTCGAGGTCCGCCTGATCCCCGAGGCCCTCGCCTTCCGGCGGCTGCCGCAGCTCTGGCTCAGCGTCTCGGTGCACGTCTCGACGGGCCTTCCGGCGACCCTCGACGTCCTGCGCCGCGCGGTGGGCGCGGAGTTCTACGCGCCGGACGAGCTTCCGGCGCGCTACCCCGTCCCGCCCGGCTGGCCGGGCGAGACGCTGGTGCGGGGCACGCGCGGGGCCGGACCGCTCCTCGCCCGCGCCGCCGCCGCACTCGCGAAAATCCTCGCCGAGCCGCGCGTCAAGGAGGTGCTCGTCGCGCCGCGGGGCGTGCGGATCGTGAGCCAGCTCTGCCAGGGCGAGCGCGGCGCCTACCTGCTCCTGCGCGAGTGCCGGTTCCCGATCGCGCAGGTCGATCCCGGGATCCTGCGGCCCCGGCTCGCCGAGGCCGCGGAGCTGACCGCCCGCCTGAGCACGGAGGAGGTCGGACATGACGGACATGACGCGGATGACGGACATGACACAACGGACCGGCGCGCGCGTGCGGCCGCCTAGTCCGGCCCTCGTCCTGGCGACGGCGATCGTCCTGCCCGGCATGGGGCACGTGCTAGTCGGCCGGGCCCGGCGGGGCCTCGGCTTCGCGGCCTTCGCGCTCCTCGGCGCCTGGCTCACCACGAAGTTCGCCGCGCCCGACGCCGGCGCGCTCGGGCGCCACGCGGCGGGCCTGTTCGTCTGGGCGCTGTCGGTGACGGACGCCTATCGGAGCGCGCGCCTGCAGCAGCGCGCCGCCGCTCCGGCGGGCCGACACGGCGTCGCCTGACCAGAGCGGACGCCGCATCGGCGCGCCCGCGCGGCACCTGAGCCGAGCCCGAATCCGCCATCCCCGGGGGATCCAGGCGGACCTGGGATGAGCCGCCCTACCCCGCCGCCCGGGACCGGCGCCGGCGCTGCGCCCGCGCGAGCTCGTCCGCGTGGGAGAACCCCGTCGCGGCGGCGATCTCGGCCGCGCTGAGCGTGCTCTCGCGGCGCAGCCGGCGCGCCTGGTCGAGGCGCACCGCGAGGTAGTGCCGGTGCAGGCTGGTGCCGAGCCGCTCCCGGAACAGCCGCTCGAGCTGGCGCACCGAGACCCGGGCGAGCCCCGCCAGCGCCGCGCGCGGGAGCGGCGCCTCCAGGTTCTCCTCCATGGCCGAGAGCACCCGCAGGAGCCGCGGGTCGCGCACGCCGAAGCGCTGCTGCGGGGCCATGCGCTGCGGGCTCAGGCCCTCGCGGATCTCCCTGTGCAGGAACCAGTCGCCCACGCCCGCGGCGAGCCCGGGGCCGTGATCCTGCCCGATCAGGGTCAGCATCAGGTCGAGGGCCGCGATGCCCCCCGAGCAGGTGACCCGGTCGCCCGCGATCTCGAACAGGGAGCGCACCACCTCGGCCCGCGGAAAGCTCTCCTGGAAGGCCGGGATGTGCTCCCAGTGCAGGGTGCAGCGGCGCCCGTCGAGGAGGCCCGCCCGCGCCAGGATGTAGGGGCCGCCCGAGATCCCGCCGAGCGTCACCCCGGCCCGCGCGAGGCGCCGCAGCCAGCGGGCGAGGGCGGGATCCTCGAAGCTCGCCGGGTTGCCGCCCGCGCAGACGAGGATCCGGTCGGCGGGAAGATCCGCGGCGCCGACCGCCACGTCGGGCAGGATCGCGACGCCGTTCGAGGCCTGCACGGCCCGGTCCCCCGGGGCCGCATGCCACCAGCGGTAGAGGTCTCGCCCCGACAGCGTGTTGGCGGCCCGCAGTGGCTCCACCGCCGCCGCGTAGCTCATCAGCGGGAAGCCCGGGATGAGGACGAAGCCGACCGTGATCGGGTCGCCGCGTTCATGGTTTGTCTCGATTCGCATTTCGTCGCGATTTGCCGGGTTCCCGTCGCGATTGGCAAGGCCGCCCCCGGAGATCCTGCCATACTGGCCCGGTCTTCCGCGGGATAACCGGAACGGCCGAGACGATGCACCACTCCCTGTTCAGCGTCCTCACCCAGGCGCTCCGCGGCCAGCGGGGCTGGAAGCCCCAGTGGCGCGACGCGGCGCCCCGCTCGGACTACGACGTCGTCATCGTCGGCGGCGGCGGCCACGGGCTCGCCACCGCCTACTATCTCGCCAAGGAACACGGCATCACGAACGTCGCCGTCCTGGAGAAGAGCCATGTCGGCTCGGGCAATGTGGGCCGCAACACCACGATCGTGCGCTCGAATTACGGGCTTGCCGGCAACATCCCCTTCTACGAGCGCTCGATGAAGCTCTGGGAGGGGCTCGAGCAGGACATCAACTACAACGCCATGGTGAGCCAGCGCGGCGTGCTGAACCTCTACCATTCGGACGCCCAGCGCGACGCCTACGCGCGGCGCGGCAACGCCATGCGGATGGCCGGCATCGACGCGGAACTGCTCGACCGCGAGGGCGTGCGGGCGATGGTGCCCTTCATCGACTTCGACAACGCGCGCTTCCCCGTGAAGGGCGGGCTGCTGCAGCGGCGCGGCGGCACCGTGCGCCACGACGCGGTGGCCTGGGGCTATGCCCGCGCGGCGGACGCGCGCGGCGTCGACATCGTGCAGAACTGCGCGGTGACGGGGATTAGGCGCGAGAACGGGCGCGTCACCGGCGTCGAGACAAGCCGCGGTTTCATCCGCGCGGGGAAGGTCGCGCTCTCGGTCGCCGGCTCCTCGTCGCTTCTCGCCGCCATGGCGGGCCTGCGCCTGCCGATCGAGAGCCACGTGCTGCAGGCCTTCGTCAGCGAGGGCGTGAAGCCCCTGATCGACTGCGTGATGACCTTCGGGGCCGGCCACTTCTACGTCAGCCAGTCCGACAAGGGCGGCCTCGTCTTCGGCGGCGACATCGACGGCTACAATTCCTACGCGCAGCGCGGGAATCTGGCCACCATCGAGGACGTGATGGAGGGCGGCATGGCCCTGTGGCCGGGCCTCGGACGCCTGCGGCTCCTGCGCCACTGGGGCGGCATCATGGACATGTCGATGGACGGCTCGCCCATCATCGACCGGACCGGCATCGGTGGCCTCTACCTCAATGCGGGCTGGTGCTACGGCGGCTTCAAGGCGACGCCGGCGGCCGGCCTCTGCTTCGCCCACCTGATCGCCCGCGACGAACCGCACGCGGACGCCGCCGCCTACCGCCTCGACCGTTTCGCGACCGGCCATCTCATCGACGAGAAGGGCATGGGCGCGCAGCCGAACCTGCACTGAGGGAGCGACCCGATGCGCATCCGATGCCCCTATTGCGGCGAGCGGGACAACGGCGAGTTCAGCTATCTCGGCGATGCCGGGCCCGTCCGCCCGGACGGGCTGGAGGCGGAGGCCGCCGCCATGCACGACTACGTCTACCTGCGCGACAACCCCGCGGGCGAGCACCGTGAGCTCTGGTATCACGCGGCCGGCTGCCGGACCTGGCTCGTCGTGACCCGCGACACCCGCAGCCACGCCATCGCCGAGGTCGCGCCCGCCCGGGATGTCGCCCTGACCCGCCGGACGGGAGACGCCGCATGACCACGATCACGCTGAGGCGCGCCGAGGCGGATGCGCCCGCCGCCGCGACCGGTCGCGTCCAGGCCTTCCGCACGGCGGCGGGCGGCCTGATCGACCGGCGCCGCCCCCTCGCCTTCACCTTCGACGGGCGCGCCTACGCGGGATTCCACGGCGACACGCTGGCCTCGGCGCTTCTCGCCAACGGCGTGCGCCTCGTCGGGCGCTCCTTCAAGTACCACCGCCCCCGCGGCATCCTGTCGGCGGGCTCGGAGGAGCCGAACGCCCTCGTGGAGCTGCGCTCGGGCGCGCGCCGCGAGCCGAATACGCGGGCGACGGTGGCGGAGCTCTACGAGGGGCTCGAGGCGGCAAGCCAGAACCGCTGGCCGAGCCTCGCCCTCGACGCGCTCTCGGTGAACGCGCTGCTGTCCCCCGTCTTCGCGGCGGGCTTCTACTACAAGACCTTCATGTGGCCGGCCTCCTTCTGGGAGAAGCTCTACGAGCCGATGATCCGGCGCGCGGCGGGCCTCGGCCGGGCGGCGGATGCGCCGGATCCCGACAGCTACGACCGGATGCACGCCCATTGCGACGTGCTCGTCATCGGCGGCGGCCCGGCCGGCCTGTCGGCGGCGCTCGCGGCCGGGCGGTCGGGCGCCCGGGTGATCCTGGTGGACGAGGATTTCGCGCTGGGCGGGCGCCTCCTCGCCGAGCGGCGCGAGGTCGGTTCCGGGTCCGGCGCGGACTGGGTCGCGGCCGCGGCGGCCGAGCTGCGGGCGATGTCCGAGGTCACGATCCTCACCCGCACCACCCTGTTCGGCGTCTACGACCACGGCGCCTACGGCGCGGTCGAGCGGGTGAGCGACCACCTCGCGGAGCCCCCGGCCCACGCGCCGCGCCAGCGTCTCTGGCGGATCACGGCGCGGCGCGCCGTGCTCGCGGCCGGCGCCATCGAGCGCCCGCACATCTTCGGCGGCAACGACCGGCCCGGCGTGATGCTGGCCGGCGCCGTGCGGACCTACCTCAACCGCTACGGCGCCCTGCCGGGCCGGCACGTGGCGATCCTCACCGCGAGCGACGACGGCTGGCGCACGGCCGCCGACGTCGCGGCCGCGGGCGGGCGTGTGGCGGCGGTGATCGACACCCGGGCCTCGGTCCCGGCGGAGCTGCGGCGCGCGGCCGAGGCGGCGGGCACGCGGGTGATCGCGGGCGGCTACGTCGCGGGCACCAAGGGCCATCTCGCGCTCAAGGCCGTCGAGGCCGTCGACGCCTCGGGGCAGCGCGAGACCATCGCCTGCGACTGCCTCGCCATGGCCAATGGCTGGAACCCGGTCGTCCACCTCGACTCGCACCTGTCGCGCCGGCCCGTCTGGTCGGAGGCGATCCACGCCTTCGTGCCGGGGGCCCTGCCGGCGGGCCTGACGGCGGCCGGGGCGGCGGCGGGGCATCTCGGCCTCGACGCCTGCCTGGAAACCGGCGCGCGGGCCGGCGCCGAGGCCGCGACGGATTGCGGCTTCCCGGCCAGCGCCCCCGAGACGCCCCGGACGGACCCGGAGAGCCTCGGCCACGCGCCGCTCTGGCGGGCGCCCGCGTCCAGGGGCAAGGCCTTCGTGGATTTCCAGAACGACGTGGCGGCCTCCGACGTCGAGCTCGCCCACCGCGAGGGCTTCCGGGCGGTGGAGCACCTGAAGCGCTACACCACCCTCGGCATGGCCACCGACCAGGGCAAGATCTCGAACCTTGCGGGCCTCAGCCTGATGGCCGAGCTGACCGGCCAGCCGATCCCGAGCGTCGGCACCACCGTGTTCCGCCCACCCTTCACGCCGGTGGCGATCGGCGCTCTCGCGGGCCACCATCGCGGGCGGGAATTCCGGGCGACCCGGCACGTGCCCTCGCACGCCTGGTGCGAGGAGCAGGGCGCGGTCTTCGTCGAGACCGGCCTGTGGCTGCGCCCCGCCTATTTCCCCAAGCCCGGCGAGACCGACTGGCTCGAGACCGTCACCCGCGAGGTGAACACCGTCCGCGCTCATGTCGGGCTCTGCGACGTCACCACGCTCGGCAAGATCGACATCCAGGGCCGCGACGCGCTGGCCTTCATCGAGCGGGTCTGCGCCAACCCGTTCGGGACGCTACCCGTGGGCAAGGCCCGCTACGCGGTGCTGCTGCGCGAGGACGGTCTCGTCATGGACGACGGCACCGTCGCGCGGATGGCCGACACGCACTACGTGATGACGGCCTCGACGGCGAATGCCGCGAAGGTGATGCAGCACCTCGAATTCTGCCGCCAGTGGCTGTGGCCGGAGCTCGACGTGCAGATCGCCTCGATCAGCGAGCAATGGGCGCAGTACGCCATCGCCGGCCCGCGCGCCCGCGACACCCTGCGGTGCGTCATCGATCCCGGCCTCGACATCGGAAACGAAGCTTTCCCCTTCCTCGCCTGCGCCGAAGTGACGGTGGGCGGCGGCATCCCGGCGCGGCTGTTCCGGATCTCCTTCTCGGGCGAGCTCGCCTACGAGCTCGCGGTGCCGGCGGCCTACGGCGACGCCGCCTGGCGGGCGCTGATGGCGGCGGGCGCCCCCCACGGCATCACCCCCTACGGCTCCGAGGCGCTCTCGGTGATGCGCATCGAGAAGGGGCACGCGGCCGGGGCCGAGATCAACGGCCAGACCACCGCGCGCGACCTCGGCCTCGGCGGCATGCTCGCCAAGAAGAAGGATTATGTCGGCCGGCTGATGAAGGAGCGGCCGGCGCTGACCGACCCGGACCGCCCGATCCTCGTCGGCGTCCGCCCCGTCGACCGGAGCGCGCGCCTGCGCGCGGGCGCCCACATTCTGGGGATCGGCGCCGCCCCGAGCCTCGCGGCCGACGAGGGATACCTGACCTCGGTCGCCTACTCTCCGTCCTTGGGCCACTGGATCGGGCTCGGCCTGATCCGGCGCGGTCCGGAGCGCCACGGCGAGCGCGTCCGCGCCTACGATCCCGTGCGCGGCGGCGACGTCGAGGTCGAGATCTGCTCGCCCGTCTTCGTGGATCCGAAAGAGGAGAAGCTGCGTGTCTGAGGCGACGATCTGGCAGCCCCGCAGCGCCTGGGCGGGCTTGGCGGCACCCGGCCGGCACGGCCGCCAAGCGGCTGAGCCCGGGGACGAGGCAGGCGTCCGGCTGTCCCTGCGAGAGGGGATCGGCCTCGCCACCCTCATCGCGGCCGAGGGTCAGGAGGCCGCCCTCGCCCGGACGCTCTCCCGCAGCTTCGGCCTCCCGCTGCCCGAGACCGGCACGGCGCATTTCGCCGGCGAGCGGGGCCTCGTCTGGTCGGCGCCGGGCCAGTGGCTCGCGGTGGCCGGGACGCGCGAGGGCCTGCACGGCCTGGCGACGGCGCTGCGGGGGCTCGCCGCCGTCTCCGACCAGAGCGACGGGCGCGCGCTCCTGCGCGTCTCGGGCCGGTCCGCGCGCGCGGCCCTGGCCAAGGGCGTGGCGGTCGACCTGCACCCCCGCGCCTTCCGGGCGGGGCGGTCCGCGGTCACGAGCATCGCCCATATCGGCGCCCAGATCTGGCAGCGGGACGAGGCGCCGACCTACGAGATCGCGGTGGCGCGCAGCTTCGCGGGCAGCTTCTGGAGCTGGCTCGCCCACGCGGCGGTCGAGTTCGGCTACGCGGTGGAATCCGGCGCCGGGCCCTGAGGCCCGGCAGCGGGGAGAGGAAGCCTCAGATCTTCCCGTCGAGGCCCATCCGGTAATACTTGTGCACGATCTTGTCCTGGTTCTCGAGGAGCCAGTCGATCGAGGGCTCGTTGCTCATCGCCTTGCGGATGGCCTCGGTCATGCCCTTGCGCTGGATCTCGAACAGCGCCTTGTGGTCGAGATCCTGAGCCTCGATCACGCCGGGGCTGAGCCAGACCGAGCAGATGATGCCGAGGTCGTTGACCCGGTCTTTCGGCAGATAGCCCGCCCGCACCGCGTCGAGCACGCCGTTGGCGATGGCGAACTGGACGGTGCCCATCAGGATCGAGGTGTAGCGCGATTCGGTGACGCTGACCTTCGAGACGCACAGCGTCACCGGGCGCACCATGATGTCGGTGTTCAGGAGGGCGAAGACGCGCGAGTGGCCGACCACCTGATCGCCCGTCAGGGTGGCGATGGCGGTGCCGACCGGCCCGTCGAGCTCCCCGATGATCACCTCGGGCTCGGAGGCCGTGTTGGGCGGGCCGCCGGCGACGAGAGCCTCGCCGGCGCGCAGGATGATCCGTTCGCTCATCGTTAATCCTTCTCGGTTGCATCGTCCGGGCGGGAGTGCCGCGGAGGGCGCGAGGGGCGGCCGCTATCGGATCGGGGGCCGACCGTGTCAACCGGCAGATCCGGCGGCAGATCCGGGACGCGGGACCGCGATGCGCCCGCTCGCGGCGGGCAGGCATCCGCCATCGCGCCCGTGGCGCGGCGGGATATCCTCGGGCCCAAGGCCGCGCAGCGCGTGGCCGTAGGAGCGGTGCAGGACGGCGCAGCGGGCCGCCCCGGCTCCGGACGGGCAGGCGGGCGATCCGGCGCCGTCCGGATAGAGGGCGCAGGCGGCCTCGGTCGCCACGCCCCTGAAGCCCCGATCGCAGCCGACGCAGCGGCCGGACAGGAAGGTGAGCCTCATGGTCGGAGGCGGCCGCGCCCGGTTCAGCGATCGAGGCGGCTCAGCAATCGAGGGTGGTGTCGCGCTCCCACTGGGTCAGGTGGCGGCAATAGTCGTTCCACTCCTCGTGCTTCAGCTTGAGGTAGCTCGGCACGAAGGCGCCGAAGGCCTCGTTGAGCACGTCGCACTGCTCGAGCGCCCGCATCGCGTCGAGCATGTTGAGGGGCAGGCGCTTCACGCCCTCCACCCTGTGCCCGTCCGTGTACATGTTGATGTCGAGGCGCTGTCCCGGATCGCGCCGGTTGCGGATCCCGTCGAGCCCCGCCGCCAGGATGCCGGCCTGCAGCAGGTAGGGATTGGCCGCCCCGTCGGCGAGGCGGAACTCGAAGCGCCCGCCATCCGGGATGCGGATCATGTGGGTGCGGTTGTTGCCCGTGTAGGTCACGGTGTTGGGCGCCCAGGTGGCGCCCGAGGTGGTGCGGGGCGCGTTGATGCGCTTGTAGGAGTTCACGCAAGGGTTGGTGATCGCCGCGAGCGCGTCGGCCGAATGGATCAGGCCGCCGATGAAGTGGTAGCCGGCCTCGGACATGCCGATCTCGTCGGATTTGTCGCTGAAGACGTTGCGATCGTCGCGCCAGAGCGAGACGTGGGCGTGGCAGCCCGAGCCCGTCAGGTCCATGAAGGGCTTGGGCATGAAGGTCGCCCGCAGGCCGTGCTTCTCGGCGATCGAGCGGGTCATGTACTTGAAGAAAGCGTGCCGGTCGGCGGTGACGAGGGCGTCGTCGTAGTCCCAGTTCATCTCGAACTGGCCATTCGCGTCCTCGTGGTCGTTCTGGTAGGGCTTCCAGCCGAGCCCGAGCATCGCGTCGCAGATCTCGGTGATCACCTCGTAGCGGCGCATCAGGGCCGACTGGTCGTAGCAGGGCTTGGTCTGCTTGTCGGCGGTGTCGGCCGGCTCCGAGCCGCAGGGGGTGATCAGGAAGAACTCGCACTCGACGCCGGTCTTCATCTGCAGGCCCTCGCGGGCCGCGTCCTTGATCAGGCGCTTGAGGAGGTTGCGCGGGCCCTGCTCGACGGGCTTGCCGTCCATCACGAGGTCGGCGGGCAGCCAGCCGACCTCGGGCTTCCAGGGCAGCTGGATCAGGCCCTCGGGATCGGGCACCGCCAGGAGGTCGGCATCGGCCGGGCTCATGTCGAGCCAGGTGGCGAAGCCGGCGAATCCCGCGCCGTTCTTGCACGTGCTCCGGATGGCGGCGGCCGGCACGAGCTTGGCGCGCTGGGTGCCGAACAGGTCCGTATAGGAGACGAGGAAGTACTTGATGCCGCGTTCCTTGGCGGCGGTCTCGAGATCGAGCGTCATCGCATGCTCCCCTTGAGAGTCACGGGTTCATCCACGCCGCGACGCGAACGATCCGGATTCGAGTGACCGCTCCCGCTCGGGAGAGGGGCCCGTCGCGGCGTCGGCGCCACGCCTGAAAACGAGAAGGCCGCGTCTCGGCTTGAGAGCGCGGCCTCCATCCCTGTCACAGCCCCGTCCTGCCGGGGATCCAGCCGGTGCCGGCGAGCGGCACCTGCGCCATCGCGGCGGCCTCGATCGTGAGCGCCACCAGGTCCTCGGGCTCGAGGTTGTGCAGGTGGCTCTTGCCGCAGGCTCGCGCGATGGTCTGGGCCTCCAGCGTCATCACCGCGAGGTAGTTGGCGAGCCGCCGCCCCGCGCGTTCCGGGTCGAGCCGGCGCGACAGCTCCGGGTCCTGCGTGGTGATGCCGGCCGGGTCGCGCCCCTCGTGCCAGTCGTCGTAGGCGCCGGCGGTGGTGCCGAGCGCCGCGTACTCGGCCTCCCAGCGGGGATCGTTGTCGCCGAGCGCGATCAGGGCCGCCGTGCCGATCGCCACCGCGTCGGCCCCGAGCGCCAGCACCTTGGCGACGTCCGCGCCCGAGCGGATGCCGCCCGAGACGACGAGCTGCACCTTGCGGTGCAGGCCGAGATCCTGCAGCGCCTGCACGGCGGGGCGGATCGCCGCCAGCGTCGGGATGCCGACATGCTCGATGAAGACGTCCTGGGTCGCCGCCGTGCCGCCCTGCATGCCGTCGAGCACCACGACGTCCGCCCCCGACTTCGCCGCGAGCGCGGTGTCGTAGTAGGGGCGCGAGGCGCCGACCTTCACGTAGATCGGCTTCTCGCCGTCGGTGATCTCGCGCAATTCCTCGATCTTGATCTCGAGGTCGTCCGGCCCCGTCCAGTCCGGGTGGCGGCAGGCCGAGCGCTGGTCGATGCCCGGCGGCAGGCAGCGCATGCCGGCGACGCGCTCGGTGATCTTCTGGCCGAGCAGCATGCCGCCGCCGCCGGGCTTGGCGCCCTGCCCGATCACCACCTCGATGGCGTCCGCCTTGCGCAGGTCGTCCGGGTTCATGCCGTAGCGGGAGGGCAGGTACTGGTAGACGAGGGTCTGCGAGTGCCCGCGCTCCTCCGGCGTCATGCCGCCGTCGCCGGTCGTCGTGGAGGTGCCCGCGATGGTCGCGCCGCGCCCCAGCGCCTCCTTGGCCTGCGCCGAGAGCGAGCCGAAGCTCATGCCGGCGATCGTCACCGGCGTCTTCAGCCGGATCGGCTTCGAGGCGAAGCGGGAGCCGAGCGTCACCTCGGTGCCGCAGCGCTCGCGGTAGCCCTCGAGCGGGTAGCGGCTGATCGAGGCGCCGAGGAACAGGAGGTCGTCGAAATGGGGCAGCTTGCGCTTCGCCCCGGCACCCCGGATGTCGTAGATGCCGGTCGCGGCGGCGCGGCGGATCTCCGACATCACCTCGGGGGTGAAGGTGGCCGAGTAGCGCGGCGCGGTGCGCGGGGTCGCGCGCGGGTCCTTCGGATGCTCGCCCATCAGTAGGCTCCGGCGTTGTCGACGTGGAAGTGATAGAGGCGGCGGGCCGAGCCGTAGCGGCGGAACTCGGACGGGTCGACCTCGCCCGCGAGGCCGGCGGCCTTCAGCCGGCCGTAGAGCTCCTCCCGGTGCGCGTCGCGCATCGCCTTCTCGACGCAGTCGGCCCCGAGGCTCCTCACCTGGCCCCGCACGTAGAGGCGGGCCTCGTAGAGCGAGTCGCCCAAGGCTTCACCCGCATCGCCCAGGACCGCGAGGGTGCCGGCCTGGGCCATGAAGGCCGACATGTGGCCGACCGAGCCCTTCACCACGATGTCGACGCCCTTCATCGAGATGCCGCAGCGCGCGCCGGCATTCCCGTCGACGACGAGGAGGCCGCCATGGGCCGTGGCGCCGGCCGACTGGCTGGCGTCGCCGCGCACGTGCACGAAGCCCGACATCATGTTCTCGGCGACACCGACGCCCGCGTTGCCGTTGATGACGACGCTCGCGAGCTTGTTCATGCCCGCGCAGTAATAGCCGACATTCCCCTCGATCTCGACGCTGACGGGAGCGTCGAGTCCCGCCGCGACGGCGTGGCGCCCGTCGGGGCTCGTGACGGTCCAGTGGGTCTCGTTGGTGTCGGAGCGAAGCGCGTGGAGCGCGCGGTTGAGTTCGCGCAGGGCCGATCGGTTGAGGTCGAAGCTCGGCATCAGTGGCGCTCCCAGGCATAGACTTGGGCGGGCTCGGGCTCGAAGACCCGGGCCCCGTCGATGCCCGGCAGGCCGACGAGGGCGCGGTACTCGGAGCCGAAGGCGACGTAATCGTCGGTCTCGGCCATCACGGCGGGCTTGCAGGCAATGGGATCGCGCACCACGGCGAAGCCCGATTCGGTGCCGACCACGAAGGTGAAGAAGCCGTCGAGGTCGCTCAGGCTCGATTCGAGCGCTTCTTTCAGCGAGGCGCCCTCGCGCATGCGCCAGCTCAGGTAGCCGGCGGCGACCTCGGTGTCGTTCTGCGTGGCGAAGGTGAGCCCCTCGCGCTGGAGGCGCCGGCGCAGGTCGTTGTGGTTCGAGAGCGAGCCGTTGTGGACGAGGCACTCGTCGGTGCCGGTCGAGAACGGGTGGGCGCCGTTCGTCGTCACCGCGCTCTCGGTCGCCATGCGGGTATGGCCGATCCCGTGGGTGCCGGCCATGCCGGCGAGGTCGAAGCGCTCGGCGACCGTGGCCGGCAGCCCGACCTCCTTGTAGATCTCCATGCGGCGGCCGGCCCCGACGACGTCGATGCCCGGCGCGTTGGCCGCGAGCCAGGTGCGGGCCTGCGCCTCGCGCTCGGCCGGCAGCGCGATCACCGTGTGGGTGTCGCGGGGGGTCGCCTCGACCGGGGCGCCGAGATGCGCCTCGAGGCCTGAGACCGCGCCCGAGAGGGCGGCAGGGTCCCGGCCCCGCAGGGTCAGCTTCACGCCGGCCCCGTCCGCGCCGTAGACGGCGAAGCCCGCGCTGTCGGGCCCGCGGTCGGACATCGTGGCGAGCATTCCGGACAGGAGCGCGCCCAGTTGCGGCTCAAGCTTCGGATTCTTCAGAAACAACCCGACAATACCGCACATCGCCGACTCCCGGTCTCCTCGAACAGCCCGGAGACTGTTCCACAGCCCTTCGGATCCGTCAACCGAGGGTAATGAATTTTTCTTGCCAGGAAATATCGGGACGGGCGGAAACGCTGCGGCGACGCTCTCGGACAGAGGGTTCGCGCTCGGGCATTCCCCCGAGCGCCGTGCCAAGGACGGGACCGAACCCGCGCCCGATCCGAGATCGCCGCTCCCGTCGGAGGCGCGGTGTCGTGACGCCAAGGATGACAGGAGCGTGCCGGCGAGGGCAGAATAAAAGCCGACGCCATCGGGCCGGCACGGCCGAACGCGCGAGACCAACGGGACCGCATGCTGAACACCGCCTCGAACGCGCCGGTCGACGACAAGCGGACCCTCGAGAGGGCGCTCGGCCACCAGATCCGCCTGCTCCGGCGGGAGCGCGACCTCTCGGTGGCCGATCTCGGGGCGGCGGCCGGCATCTCGCCCGGCATGGTCTCGAAGATGGAGAACGGGCAGATCTCGCCCTCGCTGTCCTCGATCAACGCCATCGCGAACGCGCTCAACGTGCCGATCACGGCCCTGTTCTCGGCCTTCGAGGAGAGCCGGGACTGCTCCTTCGTGAAGCGCGGCCAGGGCGTGGTGATCGAGCGGCGCGGCACCAAGGTCGGCCACGTCTACGAGCTGCTCGGGGCAGGGCTGCGCGGCGAGGTCGTCGTCGAGCCGTACCTCATCACCCTGGAGGACGATGCCGAGGCCTATACGAGCTTCCGCCACACCGGCATCGAGTTCATCTACATGCTCTCCGGCGAGGTGGTCTACCGGCACGCCAACCAGGATTATCACCTTCAGCCGGGCGACTCGCTTCTGTTCGATTCCGGCGCCCTGCACGGGCCGGCGAAGCTGATCAGCACGCCCATGACCTACCTGTCCGTCATCGCCTATCCGCGGGGCTGAGCGGCCTGGGCACGCCTCCAGGTCCTTGATGTTTCGCGCCCCCTGACGCCGAACCGGCATCCGTTTCGGCGGGGAGCGATCGAGAGGAGACCGCATGGACCAGCTCGCCGGGATGCGGATCTTCGCTCGCGTGGTGGAGCTCGGCAGCTTCTCCAAGGCGGCGGAGGACCTCCTCCTGTCGCAGTCGACGGTCACCAAGAACGTCGCGTGGCTGGAGGCGCATGTCGGCGCGCGCCTCCTCAACCGGAACACCCGCGGCGTCAGCCTCAACGAGGCCGGTGGCCACTACTACGAGCGCTGCAAGGCGATCCTGCACCAGCTCGACGAGGCGGACGGACTGATCCGGCGCAGCGGCGCGGAACTCGACGGGACCCTGCGCATCTCGACCTCCGTGGCCTTCGGCGAGAGCGTGGTGGCGCCCCTCCTCCTGCCCTTCATGCGGGCCCATCCGCGGCTGCGGATCGACCTCAGCTGCGAGGACGGCTTCGTCGACCTCGTGGCCCGCAACGTCGATCTCGCCCTGCGCCTCGGCCGCCTCGCGGATTCCTCGCTCGGCGGGCGCTATCTCGGCGCCAATCCCTGGGTGATGGTGGCGGCCCCCGCCTACCTCGCCGAGCGCGGCCGGCCGGCGGCGCCCGCGGAGCTGCGGGCGCACGACTGCATCGTCTACAGCAGCGTCCAGGGCGACGCGGTCTGGCAGCTTCGGGCGCCGGGCGGGGAGAGCCACGCCGCCCATGTGCGGGGCGCCCTGCGCTCGAACAACCTGCCGACGCTGCTGACCGCCGCCCGCGACGGGCTCGGGGTCGCGATCCTGCCGCGCTACGTGGCGGAGCCCGCGCTGAGCGGGGGCGGCCTCAGCCAGGTCATGGCCGAGTACACCCTGCCCGACCAGGAGATCTACGCGGTCTTCCCCTCGCCGAAGCTCGTCCCCCGCAAGGTCTCGGCCCTGATCCGCTACCTCGTGCCCCACTTCCAGGGCGACTGGTGGCGCAGGGCAATCCAGTCACGGCGGGAATAAATGATATCGCGCGCTGCGTCTTCGCAAGACGAGGGGCGTGCGGATACCTGTCTCCTCAGTCACCGGCTGGAGGAGGCGGGTCATGCCTAGGATGCGGGCAATCGATGCGGCGGTCAGGGTCCTGGAACGCGAGGGCGTGACTTGCGCCTTCGGGGTTCCGGGCGCGGCCATCAACCCGCTCTACGCCGCGCTGAAGGCGCGCGGCTCGATCCGCCACATCCTCGCCCGCCACGTCGAGGGCGCCTCGCACATGGCGGAGGGGTATACCCGGGCGAGGGCCGGCAATATCGGCCTCTGCATCGGCACGTCGGGGCCGGCCGGCACCGACATGATCACGGGGCTCTACGCGGCCTCGGCCGACTCGATCCCGATCCTGTGCATCACCGGCCAAGCGCCGCGGGCGAAGCTCCACAAGGAGGATTTCCAGGCCGTCGACATCGAGGCGATCGCCAAGCCCGTCACGAAGTGGGCGGTCACGGTGCGGGAGCCCGCGCTCGTGCCGCAGGTCTTCCAGCACGCCTTCCACGTCATGCGCTCCGGCCGCCCCGGCCCGGTCCTGATCGACCTGCCGATCGACGTCCAGGTCGCCGAGATCGAGTTCGATCCCGAGACCTACGAGCCGCTGACCCCCTACAAGCCCGCCTGCACCCGCCGGCAGGCGGAGCGCGCGCTGGCGATGCTGAACGCGGCCGAGCGGCCGCTGATCGTCGCCGGCGGCGGCATCGTCAACGCGGATGCCTGCGACCGGCTCGTCGCGTTCGCCGAACTCACCGGCATCCCCGTCATCCCGACCCTGATGGGCTGGGGCGCGATCCCCGACGACCACCCGCTCATGGCCGGCATGGTCGGCCTCCAGACGAGCCACCGCTACGGCAACCGCAGCTTCCTCGAATCCGACTTCGTGCTCGGCATCGGCAATCGCTGGGCGAACCGCCACACCGGCTCCGTCGAGGTCTACACGAAGGGCCGCACCTTCGTGCACGTCGACATCGAGCCGACCCAGATCGGGCGGGTGTTCGGCCCGGATCTCGGCATCGTCTCGGATGCGGGCGCGGCCCTCGACATGTTCCTCTCGGTCGCCCGCGAGATGAAGGCGCGGGGCGAGTTGCCGGACCGGGCGCGCTGGGCCACGGCTTGCGCGCACCGCAAGCGCGCCATGCTGCGCAAGTCCCACTTCGACCAGGTCCCGCTCAAGCCCCAGCGGGTCTACCAGGAGATGAACGAGGCCTTCGGGCGCGACGTCTGCTACGTCACCACGATCGGCCTGTCGCAGATCGCGGGCGCGCAGTTCCTGCACGTCTACAATCCGCGCCACTGGATCAATTGCGGGCAGGCCGGTCCCCTCGGCTGGACGCTGCCGGCGGCCCTCGGCGTGCGGGCGGCCGATCCGGAGCGCAAGGTCGTGGCGCTGTCCGGCGACTACGACTTCCAGTTCCTGATCGAGGAGCTCGCCGTCGGCGCGCAGCACAAGCTGCCCTATCTCCACGTCGTCGTGAACAACTCGTATCTCGGGCTGATCCGGCAGTCGCAGCGCGGCTTCGACATGGACTTCGAGGTCAGCCTCGCCTTCGACAACGTCAACGCGCGCGCCGACGGCGACGCGGTGCCGGGCTACGGCGTCGACCACGTGGCGGTGGCCGAGGGGCTCGGCTGCAAGGCGATCCGGGTGAAGAGCCCGAACGAGTTCAAGGATGCCTTCGCGCGCGCCGAGGCCTTGATGGCGGAGCATCAGGTGCCCGTCGTCCTCGAGTTCATCCTCGAGCGCGTCACCAACATCGCGATGGGCACCGAGGTCGACGGGGTCAACGAGTTCGAGGAGATCCTCTGCCTCGACCCGAGCCTGTCGCTGAGGGCGAGCCAGGTTCTGCCCGAGCCCGTGCCGGCGGAGTGACCGCACGACCGACCAGCGCCAGCCGCGGGGCGGCACGGCCCATTCCCCTCTCCCGCACGGGAGGAGGGCGTCGCGGCGCCGATCCCTTCGAGACCCCACACGGAGACCGACCGTGCCGAGATTTGCCGCCAACCTGACCATGCTCTTCACCGAGCACGACTTCCTCGACCGCTTCGGGCTGGCCGCCGCCGCAGGCTTTCGGGGCGTCGAGTTCCTGTTCCCCTACGCCTACCCGAAGGAGGTGCTGGCCGAGAGGCTCGTGCGCCACGCCCTGACCCAGGTGCTGCACAACCTGCCGGCCGGCGACTGGGCGGCGGGCGAGCGCGGGATCGCGGTGCTGCCGGAGCGGCAAGCGGAGTTCCGCGACGGGGTCGGCCGGGCGATCGAGTATGCCAGGGCGCTCGACTGTCCGATGGTCAACTGCCTCGCCGGCATCGTGCCGGAGGGCCTCGACCGGGCGCGGGCCGAGGCGGTCTTCGTCGGGAACCTGCGCTACGCCGCGGCCGAACTGAGGAAGGCCGGCATCCGGCTCCTGATCGAGGCGGTCAACACACGCGACATCCCGGGCTTCTTCCTCAACACGACGCGCCAGGCGCTCGACATCATCGGGAAGACCGGCTCGGACAATCTCTTCCTGCAGTACGACATCTACCACATGCAGGTCATGGAGGGGGACCTCGCCCGCACCATGGCGGAAAACCTCGGCCGGATCGCGCATATCCAGCTCGCCGACAATCCCGGCCGCAACGAGCCCGGCACCGGCGAGATCAGCTACCCGTTCCTGTTCGATCACCTCGACCGCATCGGCTACGCCGGCTGGATCGGCTGCGAGTACAAGCCGCGCACCACCACCGAGGCCGGCCTCGGCTGGCTGCCGGGCGCCTGACGATCCCGCACCCGCGCCACCTCGCCTCTCCCGCGCCGGAGAGGGAGCCCCGCGCCATCGGCACGACCTCGTAAAGGAGCATTCGGCATGACCCGCATCGGATTCATCGGGCTCGGCATCATGGGCCGGCCCATGGCGGAGCACCTGATCAAGGCCGGGCACGGCCTCGTCCTCAAGGGCGGCTCGAAGCCGGTG
>NZ_JBAWTG010000079.1:0-22201 GCF_037106235.1 Methylobacterium nigriterrae
GCGTCCTGAGCGGCGCCAGGCCAACCGCTGTCAGGCGCTGCGAAGTGGCAGGGTGCCGGGCTCTGCTGCGCTCCGCCGCATCGCTTTCTGCCCAGCAACGCTCCGGCTACGTCGTGCTGGTCGGGTGGCGCTGATCAGGCGTCCGAATGTGTTGCGTCCGTGTTGCATGGAGCCGCCAGCCACCCGTTGTAACCCGTTGAAAAATCACGGACCGTGTTGCGGCGTGTTGCAAGCCTCTTCGTGGCGGTTTCGGGCATGAAAAAGCACGCTAAGTCATTGACTAAGCGGGCAAAATCTGTGGTGAGCGCGCTGGGACTCGAACCCAGGACCTACAGATTAAAAGTCTGATGCTCAACACGTAGCACCTGAACTCGAGCGGAGGCAGGGGGAAGGGCGCGCCACGTGATCCGGGCCAGGGTCGTGCTCTGGGCCCAGACTGCGGCTCTGCCGGTGAGGGGGGCTCTCTGATGAGGCGCGTATTCAACCGTCAGCGCTTCCTCAACGAGGCGAGCAGCCACTATGCCACAGCGGCCTAACGCGCCATGGCTGAGCCCCAGCGCGGCCTGTACCTGGTTCGGATGGACATCATTGCGGCCGCCATCATGGCCTCAGCCTTCACATTCTCCGGTTTTGTCGTGCTGCTGGGATGGAGGTGATTCAGCGTACAGCCGTGTTGCGTTCGCGTTGCATGGAGCCGCGGAACGACGGACGTAACCCATTGTAATATCAGGGATTGTGTTGCGAATGGTTGCAACACGTTTAGTCAGAGTGCTTAAACGAAAAAGCCCGCCAAGTCTTTGACAAGGCGGGCTAATTTTTGGCGACCCCGGTAGGGCTCGAACCTACGACCTGCCGCTTAGAAGGCGGCTGCTCTATCCAGCTGAGCTACGGAGTCTGACGCCGACGCCCCTCTAGCAGGCCGCCCTTTTCGAGTCGACCACGCGCGCCGGGCCGGAAGCGGGTGCGCCCTCGCCTCACCCGCGCCGAGGCTGATCACTCGCGTTCGGCGAGCGCCGTCGAACCGCATTGCTCTCCGCCGCGGAGCCGGGACAGATCGAACTCAGGCGTCCTTCTTCTTGCGCGGGGCGCGGCGCTTCTTCTCCGGTGCGGGGAGATCCTGTGCGCTGTCCTCGGAAGCCTTCCTGGCGGCGGGCTCCGGCCGGGCGACTTCCTCGTTGGCGGACTTGGGCAGCCCCTTGCGCCTCTGCTGGCCGAGACCGAGGGCCCGCGCCAGTTCGGATCGCTGCTCCGAGTAGCTCTGCGACGTCATCGGGTAATCGGGAGCAAGTCCCCACTTGGCCCGATACTGCTCGGGCGTCAGGCCCCGCAGGGTCAGGTGGCGGCGCAGCGTCTTGTACTGCTTGCCGTCCTCGAAGCTGATCAGATAGTCGGGCGTGACCGAGCGACGGATCTCCTGGGCCGTGGCCTTGGGCGGGCCGGCATCGGCCGCGCCGCCATTCGCCGAAACAGCGCAGATGGCTTCATGCACGTCGCTGAGAAGCTTCGGCAGCTCAGCGCTTTGAACATGATTGTTGCTGACATACGCGGAAACGATATCGGCCGCGAGGGTGATGAGACGAGCCTTGTCGCTGTCGGTTTCAGTCATGATCGTTGTGCCGTCATTACGGTGCCGCGATGATCTTCAAGATCGTAAGCTCAGCATTCGCATTCGGCAAGATCTTTCAAGGGGAACGCAGCGCGCGGCCGGCCGATAAATGTGGACGGCACGGTGGTTTTCGACAGCGTTTCGCGCGAAAGACGATTTCGAGTGACATTCCCCGGCCGATCTCACGCGTGTCAGCGGAAATTTTGCGTGAAGAAGGGCCCTGAAATCATCGCCGCAAGTTCTCGCCAAGGTTGAGCGCAAAGAGCTCAAACTGCGCGGCAGCAATCCGAATTCAGGCTTAGATCGGAACCATCCTGCGGTACGCCCTAATGACCGCTGTGCTGGGTGCCGCGACGCGGCGAGCGCGTCCGGGGCGCCGAGAGCCTCGGAACGCGCTGCAGGAACTCGGGGGGGCGCTACAATCCGAGGTTGGATAAGCCCGGATGATCGGCCGGGCGCGGCCCCTGCGGCCAGTGGAACTTCCGGTCGGCCGCCGCGATCGGCACGTCGTTGATGCTCGCCTCGCGCCGTCGCATCAGGCCCGAATCCGTGAATTCCCACTGCTCGTTGCCGTGCGAGCGGAACCATTGCCCGGAATCATCGTGCCACTCGTAGGCGAATCGCGCGGCGATCCTGTTGCCGTGGAACGCCCAGACCTCCTTGATCAGCCGGTATTCGAGCTCGCGCTCCCACTTGCGCGTGAGAAACGCGACGATCGCCTCGCGGCCGCTGAAGAACTCGGACCGGTTTCGCCACCAGCTATCCGGCGTATAGGCGAGCGCGACCCGCTGCGGATCGCGCGTGTTCCAGGCATCCTCGGCGGCGCGCGCCTTCCTGGCGGCGCTTTCCGCATCGAAGGGCGGCACGGGGGGACGGATCTCGGACATCGCTCTGGTCACTCCGGGATGAGACGAAGTCCTCTGGGCCCCGCGCCGCGGGGCGGTCAAGAGAACGGCCGTCAGTCGAGCCCGAGCATCAGCCCGATATTCTGGACCGCCGCGCCCGAGGCGCCCTTGCCGAGATTGTCGAGGCGCGCGACGAGCACGGCCTGCCGATGCGCGTCGGAGCCGAACACGCGCAGTTCCAGCCGGTCGGTGTCGTTCAGATCCTCGGGCTCGAGGCGCTCTTGATGGGTGCCCGTCGTCGCCCCCTTCACGACCTGTACGAGCTTCTGGCCGCGATACCAGTCGGCGAGCGCGGTCTCGAGATCGCCCGCGCCCGGCTGCCCGGGCAAGCCGTCGAGGTGCAGCGGGATGCTGACCAGCATGCCCTGCCGGAAATTTCCGACGGACGGGATGAAGATCGGGCGCCGGGTCAGGCCGCTATAGGCCTGCGTCTCCGGCAGGTGCTTGTGCGCGAAGCCGAGGCCGTAGAGCTGGAAGGGCGGTGCGGCGCCGGCCTCGTAGCTCTCGATCATGCTCCGGCCGCCGCCGCTGTAGCCGCTGACGGCGTTGATGCTGATCGGGTGATCGGCCGGGATCAGTCCACCCGCGACCAGGGGGCGCAGGAGCGCGATGGCGCCGGTCGGGTAGCAGCCCGGATTCGCGACGCGGCGCGCCGCCCGAATGGCATCCGCCTGCCCTTCGGCGAGTTCGGCGAAGCCGTAGGCCCAGTCCGGATGGACCCGATGCGCCGTGCTGGCATCGAGGATGCGCGGGCCTCCGCCCGGCATCGCGTCGGCGAGCGCGACCGTCTCGCGCGCGGCCTCGTCCGGCAGGCACAGCACGACGAGGTCGACCTCCGCCATCAGGGTGCGCTTCGCGCCGGCATCCTTGCGGCTCTCGTGCGGGATGCTGCGCAGGGCGACCCGGCCGTCGCGCTCCAGGCGCTCGCGGATGCCGAGGCCGGTCGTGCCCGCCTCGCCGTCGATGAACACGGCGGGCCGCTCCGCGCCGCTGGTCTTGTCCGCCATCGCCTGCCTCATCCTCACAGCTTGCGCGCGAGGTGGAGGGTGCGGCCGCGCAAGTCAATGCCGGTTCGCAGTCTGTTCGCGGCTTCCCGGGAATCGCGGCCCGGATGGCGCGAATGCCGAGCCCGTCCACAACCGGAACTTGATCGAAGGAACCCGCCCGTTCAGGCGGCGGTTGACGGCCCAATCTAATCGAGAGGCGACAACGATGTCAGAAACGGCCGAGAAGACTGATCCGAAGCTCTGGGACAAGGTCAAGACGCGCGTCACCCAGTCGTCGAAGGGCGGCAAGCCCGGCCAGTGGTCGGCCCGGAAGGCGCAGATGGCGACGCGGGACTACAAGAAGGCGGGCGGCGGCTACGCCGGCAAGAAGGGCGACGACAACCATCTGAAGCAGTGGACCGACGAGGAGTGGGGGACGAAGTCCGGCCGCAAGAGCGGCGAGTCCGGGGAGCGGTACCTGCCGAAGAAGGCCCGCGCGGCGATCTCCGATTCGGACTACGAGCGCTCGTCCGACAAGAAGCGTTCGGACACCGCCAAGGGCAAGCAGTTCTCCAAGCAGCCGAGGGACGTGGCCAGGAAGGCCGCCGCGGCGCGCAAGGGGGCGGCCTCGAAATCCTCCGGCATCACGAAGGCCGAACTGATGAAGAGGGCCCAGGCCCGGAACATCCCCGGCCGCTCGAAGATGTCGAAGCCCGAACTGGAGCGCGCCCTGCGCGGGTGAGTCCGGAGCCTCGGTCCGCACGGGCAGGCCGTCCAGGGGTGGCGTTCCCCGTGCGCGGCCCGGATACGGAAAGGGCGGGCCCTTGCGGGCCCGCCCTCTCGTCTCGTCTTCGAGGTCGATGTTCAGCGCTTCGAGAACTGGAAGCTGCGGCGAGCCTTTTTGCGGCCGTACTTCTTGCGCTCGACGACGCGGGCGTCGCGGGTCAGGAAGCCCTCGCGCTTCAGGGGCGCGCGGAGTTCCGGCTCGTAGTAGGTGAGCGCCTTCGAGAGGCCGTGGCGCACGGCACCGGCCTGGCCCGAGAGGCCGCCGCCGGCCACCGTGACGGTGATGTCGTACTGGTCGACGCGGTTGGCCACCTGCAGCGGCTGGCGCAGGATCATGCGCAGCACCGGCCGGGCGAAGTAGGAATCGACCGGGCGGTTGTTGATGACGATCTGGCCGGAACCCGGCTTGATCCAGACGCGGGCGACCGCGTCCTTGCGCTTGCCGGTGGCGTAGGCGCGGCCCTGGGCATCCAGCTTCTGGACGTGGACCGGGGCCTCGTTCTGGCCCTCGGCGGCGGTGTTCGCCCGATTGAGATCGGCGAGAGACTGAAGGGTCGCCATGATCAAGCGCTCACGTTCTTGCGGTTGAGGGCGCCGACGTCGAGCGCCTGCGGCTGCTGGGCCTCGTGCGGATGCTGCGTGCCCTTGTAGACCCGGAGGTTGCCCATGATCTGGCGGAAGAGCGGGCCGCGCGGGAGCATGCGCTCCACGGCCTTCTCCACGACGCGCTCAGGGAAGCGGCCCTCGAGGATGTACTTGGCCGAGCGCTCCTTGATGCCGCCCGGATATCCGGTGTGGTGGAAATAGACCTTCTGGTTGTATTTCCGGCCGGTGAACTTCACCTTGTCGGCATTGATGACGATGACGTTGTCGCCGCAATCGACGTGGGGCGTGTACGCGGCCTTGTGCTTGCCGCGCAGGCGCATCGCGACGATCGAGGCGAGCCGGCCGACGACCAGGCCCTCCGCATCGATCACGATCCACTTCTTGTCGACGTCGGCGGGCTTCAGCGAAGTTGTTTTCATGGCCGAACCCGTGGCGTTGGTGGTGTGTCGAAAAAACGATGGCCGCCGCGTTCGGGACAACGCGGCGGCGTACGGCGCTCCCATTACGGGCAGACGGGCCTCGCGTCAAGCCGCTTCGGGATGGGTAAATCCGTAAAAATCCGATATTTTCGAGAGGCTTCGGAGATGCGGTAGCCTGGTACCGCTTGCCTATCTCCCGGGCGGGATCGAGTAGGTCCCGGTCGCGTGGCAGACGACGTCCTCGGCGTCCCGGGCGCGTATCAGCACCTCGCCGACCGCCAGGCGACGGCCGAGCTTGAGCAGGCGGGCCTCGCCGACAAGGCCCGTCGTGCCCGGCTTGCGTAGGAAGTTGAAGTTCAGGCTCGTCGTGACGGCGAGGCCGACCGGGCCGATATTGGCGAGGATGGCGGCGTAGAGGGCGAGGTCGGCGAGCGCCATCATGGCGGGGCCCGAGACCGTGCCGCCCGGGCGCAGGTGACGCTCGTGGTGGTCCATCCGCATGCGCGCGCTGAGCGGTCCGACCGCCTCAAGGTGGTAGCTGCGTCCGCCGTGGTGGATCTGCGGGAACTCGCGCTCCAGGAAATCGATCACCGCGGGCAGCGCCATCAGGGGCGAATCGGTCGGCGGCGCGGTCTGAAGCGGGGCATTCGTCATGTCCGCCTTGCAGCATGGGCGGCGATGACCGACAAGTCCGGCATGACGATCCCGACACTCGGCGACGCGCCCGACGGCCTCGCGACCCGCCACGACCGCTACGCCGACGCGACGATCCGGGCCGTTCTCAGGCAGACGCACAGCGTCGCGCTCGTCGGCGCCTCCGCGAACCCGGCCCGGCCGAGCTGGATCGTCCTCAAGTACCTGCTCGACCGCGGCTACGCCGTCACGCCCGTCAATCCGGGCCTTGCCGGCCAGAGCCTCCTCGGCCGGCCCGTGATCGGCTCGCTCGCCGAACTCCGCGAGCCGGTCGACATGGTGGAGATCTTCCGCAACTCGGCGGCCGCCGGACCGATCGTCGAGGCCGCGCTCGCCCTCGACCCGCTGCCGAAGGTGATCTGGATGCAGCTCGGCGTGCGCGACGACGCGGCGGCCGCGCGGGCCGAGGCACGGGGCATCACCGTGATCATGAACCGCTGTCCGAAGATCGAGTACGGGCGCCTCTCCGGCGAGATCGGCTGGACCGGCGTAAACTCGCGCATCATCAGCGCCAGGAAGCCCGTCCTGTCGAGCCGCGGCCTGCAGAAGCTGACGATCGAGGCGCGCGGCGGCCCGAAGGCGTGACCCGGCCGAGCACCGACGGCCCGGATCGGCTCGACCGACATTCGTGGATCGTGTTCGGGCTTGAGATTGGTCGGAGCCGGGAACCGCATTCTCCCGGTCAAAGCCGCCGCAGGGCGCACCCTGTGACATCAGCGGCTCGAATGGTGGGCGCGACAGGGATCGAACCTGTGACCCCTACCATGTCAAGGTAGTGCTCTCCCGCTGAGCTACGCGCCCGTCCGAAACCGTTCCGCTCCGGCGAGGTGGCGGCTATAGCGTCTGCCTCGGGGGGGCGCAAGCCTCCGATGGCGGGCCTCGCGAACTTTGTGCGGCCGCGCCCCGCTCTGCCCGAAGACGCCAGTCCCACAATCGCCACACCGGCGATCAATTCGGTGGCCGGGGCCGTTCGCGCGTCGCGCGGCGGGGCCAGGCCGCGTAGAACGTGCGCTGCCGTTCATGGGGAGCCGCAAGGTGCTGCCAGCAGAAGAGTTTCTGTTCCCGTCCGATCTCCGGGCGTCGGACGCCGCGATCCGGCGCTGCCTCCTCGTCGGATCGTGCATGTCGGAGGATTTCCTCCGCTTCATGCGGGCGAACCACGCCGGCGTGCCGATCGACCACATGCTCTTCAACAACGTGTCGACCCTGCCGCCCGCGCCCCCGAACCCAGTCGAGGCCTACGACTTCCAGATCGTGCAGCTCCCGGCCCGCTACATCCTCACGGACCAGATCGTGCGGTTCGACGAGGTGCAGAAGCCCGGCCGGGCGGACGACCTCCTGCGCTCGGCGCTGGCCACGCTCGAGCTGATGCTCGATTGCGCCCTCGAGTATAACCGCCGGCACGGGCTCCTGACCTTCGTGACGAACTTCATGGTTCCGCAATTCCCGGCCTATGCGGGGCTCGACAGCAAGGGAACCTCGCGCGACATCGCCTTCGTGGTGCGCGAGCTGAACCGCCACCTCGATGCCCTCGCCAGGAAGTACCGCAACGTCTACGTCATCGACATCGAGACGATCGCCTCGTCGATCGGCAAGCGCTACATCCTGAACGACACGTTCTACTTCTTCGGCCACGGCGCCGTCTGGTTCAGCGACTGGGCGAACTTCGAGCGCGGCCGCATCGAGCACGTGCCGGACATCACCGAGATCTCTCCCTCCCACCTCGACGCCTTCCTGCGCTGCATCTGGCGGGCGATGGAGTCCGGCTTCCGGTCGATCAGCCAGACCGACATGGTCAAGCTCGTGATCTTCGACCTCGACGACACGCTCTGGCGCGGGCAGATCGCCGAGCACTACGCGGAAGGCGTGCAACTCCCGATCGTTGACGGCTGGCCGGTGGGCCTGAGCGAGGCGGTCCACCACCTGCGCGCGCGCGGCATCCTCGTCGCCATCTGCTCGAAGAACAGCGAGAGCGTCGTGCGCGAGCGCTGGGACCGCGCGGCGCCCCTGAAATGGCTGTCCCTCGACGATTTCGTCGCGACCGAGATCAACTGGGAGCCGAAGGCGGAGAATGTCGGCCGGATCCTAAAGCGGCTGAGCCTCACGGCCCGCAGCGCGGTGTTCGTGGACGACAACCCCGTCGAGCGGGAGGCCGTGAAGACGGCCTTCCCGGACATCCGGGTGATCGGCTCGAACCCGTTCCACACCCGCCGCGTGCTGCTGGCCTCCCCCGAGACGCAGGTCGCGCGGGTCACGGGCGAGAGCCTGAACCGGGCCGGGATGCTGAGGAAGCAGCAGGTCCGCGAGGCCGAGCGGGCGAGCCTGTCGCGCGAGGACTTCCTGGCCGGGCTCGGCTGCTCCGTCCGGTTCCAGAAGGTGACGGCCTCGTCCGATCCCGCCTTCCACCGCTGCTTCGAGCTCATCAACAAGACGAACCAGTTCAATACCACCGGCAAGCGCTGGAGCACGGGCGAGATCGAGGCCTTCCTCGAAGAGGGAGGCGCCCTCTACGCATTCCACGTCACCGACAAGCACACCGAGTACGGCCTCGTCGGGGTGATCCTGTACCGGGACGCGGCCTTCGTGCAGTTCGTGATGAGCTGCCGCGTGCTCGGCCTCGAGATCGAGACCTCGGCCGTCCGGTACGTCCTCAACAGCGAGGCCGCGGGCGGGGCGCGGCGCGACTTCACGGCCAGGGTCAGCCCGACCGACGTCAACCTCGTCTGCCGCGACGTCTACGGCAGGGCCGGCTTCGACCCGGCCGACGCGTCGGGCGAGCGCTTCGCCCATGCCTGGTCGCAGCCGCTCGGCCTCGCCGGGCACCTCGCGATCGTGCCGCACGACCCCGCCGTGACGATCGTCAAGGAGGCGCGGGCAGGCATGCCGGCGCGACCGCCCGGCAAGGCCGCCGGTCGATTGTCGCGGGTTCCGCTGCTGCGCTTCGTGCGCTGGCGCCGGGACCGCATGGCAGGCTAGATCGGGCGGCGGGTACGGGAAAGCCGGCAGCCGGCATCGGTGACGGCGCCATTCCGGCCCGGATCCCGCCGGGGCAGGCCGGCGCATCGACGGTCAGAGCATGCGGTTCTTCATCGATTTCGACCAGGGCGACCGCATCGGCGGCTGGGTCGTTCCCGACAACCCGATGGCGGTGAGCCGGGTCGCCATCTCCGTCGACGGCCGCCGCGTGGCCGAGATGTCCGCCAACCTGATCGACCGGGGCTTCGTCGAGCGCGGCTGGCACTCGACCGGCCAGTGCACGTTCTGGATCATGGACGAGCACGTGCCGGGGCTCGCGACCATCCCGCGGCTCGAGGTGCATGACCTCGACACCAACATGCTGGTCCATCGGCGCGTGCCGAGGGAGGAGGTCGTCGAACAGCGGCTTCTCCTCATCAACACCAGCATCAATCCCGAGAGCGCGATCCAGGCGCTGCTGTTCCCGCATTTCCAGCAGAGCTATTTCGGCCTCGGCAAGCTCACCGAGGAGATGATGCAGTCCGTCTGCGGCAACCAGACGGTGACATCCTGCTTCCTGTCCGGCGGCCTGATCGTTCCTCGCTACGAGCATTACTTCGCCCACGACACGGCCCTGACGACGGCCCTCGTGCACGACCCGCATGTCGAGATGGCGACGCGCCTGCGCTGGCTGAAGGCACGCGCGGTGGTGGCCACCGATCCCGCCCAGAACTGGCGCCTCGGGCCGCTGGCTGAGGCCGCGACCTTCGTGGCCGAGCACGACCTCTCGGACCCGAAGAGCCTGAAGCGGCTGTTCCGGATGATGCCCGAGGCCGCCTACCGCCTGCTCTACAACCCGCTTACCCGCCAGTTCGGCACGAAGCTGCCGGACGATCGCGTGCATCCGGGCAACTCGATCGTCGCCATCGAGATCCTGGCCCGCGTCGGCATCGTCGGTCACCGCGACTATTTCGAGGCCTTCGTGGCGAGCGTGCTCGATCGCCTCGGGATCGACGCCCCCATTCCGGCCCCGCCCCCAATCCCCACGGAGACGCGCGACCTCGCTGAGCGCCTGCGCGGCGTGAAGGCGGTCGAGGAGATGCTGATCTTCGACGTCGCCATGGCCGAGGCGGTGCGCAATTCCGTCGCGAAGAACTGGGCGGGGTGACGGGCGCGGCCCGGCACGAACCCGGCTCCGAGGGGCCGGTTTCCCCGCGCGCGTTTCCCCGTTATGGGTGCACTGCAGCGAGGGGCCCTGGACGCCGCCTCGCCGGGCACACGATCGGGCCTTCCGGGGAGTTTCGCCTGTGCGCATCGCGATGGTTGGATCGGGCTATGTCGGCCTCGTCTCGGGGACGTGCTTCGCGGATTTCGGGCACAGCGTCGTCTGCGTCGACCACGACCCGGCCAAGATCGCGGCGCTCGACGCGGGCCGAATCCCGATCTTCGAGCCGGGCCTCGAGGCGCTCGTCGCCGAGAATGTCCGCCAGGGCCGCCTGACCTTCACGACCGGGATGCGCGCGGCGGTGGCCCAGGCCGACGCGGTCTTCATCGCGGTCGGCACGCCGTCGCGGCGCGGCGACGGCTTCGCCGACCTTTCCTACGTCTACGCAGCGGCCCGCGAGATCGCGGCGGCGCTCTCCGGCTACACCGTGGTCGTGACCAAGTCGACCGTGCCGGTCGGCACGGGCGACGAGGTCGAGCGCGTCATCCGGGAAGCGGCGCCGGACGCGGAGTTCGCCGTCGTCTCGAACCCCGAGTTCCTGCGCGAGGGCGCGGCCATCTCGGACTTCAAGCGGCCGGACCGCATCGTCATCGGGGCCGACGACCCGCGCGCCGCGCAGGTGATGAGCGAGATCTATCGCCCGCTCTATCTCAACCAGGCGCCGATCCTGGTGACGGGCCGGCGCACGGCCGAACTCACGAAATATGCGGCGAACGCCTTCCTCGCCACCAAGATCACCTTCATCAACGAGATCGCGGATCTCTGCGAGCAGGTGGGCGCCAACGTCCAGGAGGTCGCCCGCGGCATCGGCCTCGACAACCGCATCGGCTCGAAGTTCCTGCATGCCGGGCCGGGCTACGGCGGCTCCTGCTTCCCGAAGGACACGCTCGCGCTGGTCAAGACCGCGCAGGATGCCGGCACGCCGGTGCGCCTGGTCGAGACGGTCGTCGCGGTCAACGACAGCCGCAAGCGCGCCATGGCCCGGAAGGTGATCGCGGCCTGCGGCGGCGCCGTGCGGGGCCGCACCATCGCGGTGCTCGGGCTGACCTTCAAGCCGAACACCGACGACATGCGGGACGCCCCCTCGCTGTCGATCATCGCCGGCCTGCAGGATGCCGGCGCGCGGGTGCGCGCCTACGACCCCGAGGGCATGGACCAGGCAAGGCCCCTCCTGCCCGACATCGCCTACGCGGCCGATCCCTACGATTGCGCCGAAGGGGCGGATGCGCTCGTCCTCGTCACCGAGTGGGACGCGTTCCGGGCCCTCGATTTCGAGCGGCTGCGCGCATCGATGGCGGCCCCGGTCGTGGTCGACCTCCGGAATGTCTACCGCGCGGAGGACGTGACGCGGCGCGGATTTCGCTACACCAGCATCGGGCGCCCGGCCGCGACCGGCCTGTGAGCGGGCCGGTGCAAGCTCCAGGTCCGTCGAGGCGCGGCCGCGCCGGCTCGGGCAAGGTGTCGGTCATCCGCGGACCCGTGCCCGCGCGGCGCACGAAGGGTTTCGAGCGCTCAGATGCACCGAACGCGTGCAGGACTAGGCAAAGTCTACCGTTGGACCGTGCGGCGCGGAGATGGACTCGGCTCCATGTGCCCGCGCCAAATGTGGCAATTGTTGGGTGTCTTTCCAATGACTTCGCACCGAAGTAGCGGGCTAGTCGCCTATTAATGTGTGCGCCCTGTAAAGCTTCCGCTGATGAATACGTGCCACAGCCGGCCGCAAAGGTGGACTTCCGAGCAGGCAGCGGGCGGTCGCAGGTTGGACACCACAGTGGTGCCATACTAAGGGTGGACGGGATTGCTCCATGGCCGGCAACCGAATCGTCCCCCCGTTAACGAGCGTGTGCGAATCGAACGTGACACAGCGTACAGACATCGCGATCGTCGGTCGTGCGTGCCGGCTCCCGGGCGCACCGAGCGTGGATGGACTCTGGCAGCTGCTGACCGAGGCGCGGTGCGCCGTCAGCCGCATCCCGGACAACCGCTGGTCGCTTGATCGTTTCGGCCACCCGCGCGCGCAGGAGCGCGGCAAGAGCTACACCTGGGCCGCGGGCGTCCTCGACGACATCTGGTCCTTCGATCCGGGCGTGTTCGGGATCTCGCCGCGCGAGGCCGAGCAGATGGACCCGCAGCAGCGGCTGCTGCTGGAGCTGACCTGGGAGGCCCTCGAGGATGCGGGCCTGCGCCCCTCGGCCGTGGCCGGCACGAATATCGGCGTGTTCGTGGGCGCGTCCTCGCTCGATTACGGCAACCTGCGCATCCTCGACGCGTCGTCCGGCGACGCCTACGCGGCGACCGGCAACACGCTCTCGATCCTGTCGAACCGGATCTCCTACATCTTCGACCTCAAGGGTCCGAGCTTCACGGTCGACACGGCCTGCTCCTCGTCGCTCGTCGCCCTCGACGCGGCGGTCTCGGCGATCCGCGCGGGCCGCGTCGACACGGCGGTCGTCGCCGGCGTGAACCTGCTCGCCAGCCCGTTCAACTTCATCTGCTTCTCGAACGCGCAGATGCTGTCGCGCACCGGCCTGTGCCAGGCCTTCTCGTCGAGCGCCGACGGCTACGTGCGCTCCGAGGGCGGCGTCGTCCTCGTGCTGCAATCGGCCGAGGCCGCCCGCCGGCAGGGGCGCACGGTGCGCTCCGTCATCGCCGCGAGCGGCGTCAACTCGGACGGGCGCACAACCGGCATCTCCCTGCCCTCCGGCTACGCCCAGGGCGCGCTTCTCGAGAAGGTCTACCGCGAGGCCGAGATCGACCTCGACTCGGTCGTCTTCGTCGAGGCGCACGGCACCGGCACGCCGGTGGGCGACCCGATCGAGGCGAGCGCCATCGGCGGCAAGCTCGGCCGCGGCCGCCGGGCACCGCTGCCCATCGGCTCGATCAAGACGAATATCGGCCATACGGAGCCGGTCTCCGGCCTCGCGGGCCTGCTCAAGGCGAGCCTCGCTCTGGAGCACGACCTCGCGCCGGCCTCGCTTCACGCGGCCGAGCTCAACCCCGAGATCCGCTTCGACGACCTGAACCTGAAGGTCCTGCAGAGCGCGCTGCCGCTGGAGCGCGGTGCCAAGGCGCGGTTCGCCGGGGTCAATTCCTTCGGCTTCGGCGGCACCAACGCCCACGTCGTGCTCACCGACGCAAGCCCGGCCGCCGCCGAGGCCTCCCCGTCTCCCGGCGTCCCGGCCCGCGAGCCCGAGGTGCTGCTGCTCTCCGCGCAGAGCCGCGCGGCCCTCAACGACCTCGCCCTCGACTACGCGGACCGCCTCGCGGAAGCCGGCGCGGACGAGGCGGCCCGCATCGCGGCGGCCGCCGCGCATCGGCGCGAGCGCATGTCGACGCGCCTCGCCATCCCGCTCGACGGCAAGGCCGATCTCGTCGGCGCCCTGCGGGCCGTGGGCGAGGCGGAGGATGCGGACGCCGCACTCGTCGGCACCGCGGTCGACCGCGCCGCCGATGTCGCCTTCGTCTACTCGGGCAACGGCAGCCAATGGGCCGGCATGGGCCAGGAGGCCTATGCCGAGAACGCGATCTTCCGCGAGGCCTTTGACCGGATCGACGCGCTCTTCCAGCCCTATTCCAAGTGGTCGCTGAAGGACGCGCTCTTCGCCGAGGATCTCGACGAGCGTCTGGCGCTGACGAGCGTCTCGCAGCCCCTGATCTTCGCGATCCAGAGCGCCTCGACGACGGCGCTGCGCGCGCAGGGCCTGAGCCCCAGATTCGTGCTCGGCCACAGCGTCGGCGAGATCGCGGCCGCGGAAGCCGCCGGCATCCTGAGCCTCGAGCAGGCGGTGAAGGTGATCTTCTACCGCAGCCACCACCAGGAGGCGACGCGCGGCCACGGCACCATGGCCGTGCTGCTCGCGCCCGTCGAGGAGAGCGAGGCCTTCCTCAAGGACTTCCCGAACCTCGACATCGCCGCCTACAACAGCCCGAAGGCGATCACCATCGCGGGGCCCGTGGCCGCCATCGACGCGGCTCTGAAGGCCGCCTCGCGTAAGCGCCGCCGCGGTCGCAAGCTCGACCTCGCCTATCCCTTTCATGGCCGGATCATGGATCCGACCGAGAAGCCGCTGCTGCGCGACCTCGCCGGGCTGAAGCCCGCTCCCGGCACGACCGCGATGGTCTCGACGGTGACGGGCACGGTGCTGCCGGGCACCGAGTTCGGCGCCGGCTACTGGTGGCGCAACATCCGCGAGCCGGTCCATTTCTGCGACGCCGTGCAGGAGGCGACCCGCCAGGGCGCGCGCGTCTTCGTCGAGGTCGGCCCGCGCGCCACGCTCCTGTCGCATATCGGCGACGCCATCGAGCCGCTCGGCATCGAGAACGCCACGATCGGCGCGATGCATCGCAAGGCGGCGGGCGGCGACCCGATCCGCAAGACCGTCGCGGCGGCGCTGGTGCAGGGCGCGGCGGTCGACGAGACGATCGTGTTCGGCGACGACCCGCAGGGCGAGGTCGGCCTGCCGGCCTATCCCTGGCAGCGCCGCAGCTTCCGGCTGGCCGAGACGACCGAGGGCGTCGGCGCGGCCGCGCCGCGCCCCTATCACCCGCTGATCGGCTCGCGCGTCGCTCCGGATGGCCTCGACTGGCACGGCTACGTCGACGTCGTCACGGTGCCGGAGCTCGACGACCACCGGATCGAGGGCCAGCCCATCATGCCGGGCGCCGGCTTCGTCGAGATGGCGCTCGCCGCCGCGCGCGAGGCAATGCGCAGCGAGACCGTGGTCCTCGCCGATTTCGAGATCCACGCGCCGATGGTGTTTGGCGAGGATGCCCTGCGGGAGGTGACCGCCCGGCTCTCGGGCAGCGGCAACCAGATTCAGATCCTGAGCCGCCCGCGCCTGACCCAGGCGCCCTGGCAGCTGCACGCCTCCGCCAAGATCGTCGAGGGCACCTTCTCGGTCCCGGCGGCCGAGGACGTCGAGGTCCCGTCCGAGCACGCGGTCAGCGGCGCCGAGCTCTACGCCCGGGCGGACGCCGCCGGCCTCGGCTTCGGCCCGACCTTCCGCCAGGTCGCGCTCAGCGCCCGCATCGACGAGACCACCATCGTCTCCGAGCTTCGGCCGGCCGAGGCCGACGCGCGCTACGGGCTCGTGCCGGCCCGCCTCGATGCCTGCTTCCACGGCCTGATCCTGCTCTTCGCCGACCTGCTCGGCGAGAATTCCACCAAGGCCTACATCCCGGTCCGCTTCGGCGAGGTGCGGCTCCTGCGTCCAGGTGCGGCGATCGCGAGGGCCGTCATCCGCACTCGGCGCTGCAACGAGCGCAGCATCCTGGCCGATTTCTCGGTTCTCGACGCCGAGGGCGAGGTCATCGCCACGATCCGCGAGGGCCGCTTCCAGGCGCTGCGCGCCAGGGGCGGCGGCGAGCTCGCGGCCTACGCGATCACCCAGCGCCCCGAGCTCGCCACCGAGCCGACCGCGATCCCGACGGAGCGCCGGCCGAGCATCGCGGCGCTGATCCAGCCGCAGGCGAGGGCCGCCCGCGCCGAGGCCGAGGCGCCGCTCTCGCCCGGCCACTTGCTCCTCGAAGGCTGGGCGACCGCGCTGGCCTACCGGCTCGCCGCGGGCCTGCGTCGCGCCGGAGCTGTGGCGATCGACCAGCGCGTGCCGGCCGAGATGCGGTCCTGGCTCACCAATGCCCTCCACGCGCTGGAGAACAGCGACCTCGCGAGCCGCGAGGGCGCGCGCTGGACATTGCGCGACGACGTCGAGCTGCCGGCGCCGGACGAGATCGTGCGCTGGGTCGCGGCCGACCATCCCGAGCTCTCGGCCGAGCTCGTGCTGATCTCGGATGTCGGCGCCCTCGTCGACCGGCTGCTCGCGGGCGAGCTGGCCGAGGCGCCGAGCCTGCCGCAGAACGCCCTCGACGCCTTCGCGCTGCGCAGCGCCACGGCGCGGGCCTCCGCCGACGTGATCGCGCGCATCCTCGAGGCGAGCCGCGCCCGCCTGCCGAAGGACCGCGCCCTGCGCCTGCTCCAGGTCGGGTTCGGCCCGCTCTCGGCCCAGGCCGCCGCCTTCGCTGACGGGATCGAGGCGCGGCTCACCGTGTTCGAGACCGACCGGCGCCTGGCCGAGCGGGCCCGCCTCGCGCTGCCCCGCGGCGTCACGGTCGTGGAGGAGGCTGCCGAGCTCGCCCCCGCGAGCTTCGACGCGGTGCTCGCCAGCAACGTGCTCCATCGCGGCGAGCGCGAGTTCCTGCCGCGCCTCTCCGAGGCGCTCGCCACCGGCGGCCTGATGATCGCGGTCGAGCCGGGCGCCTCGCTGTTCCGCGACCTCGTCTTCGGCCTCACCCCGGGCTGGTTCGAGGCGGGCGCCGACGAGGTGCCGATCGGGCGCCTCGACGACATCACGGGCTGGCAGCGCGCGCTCAGCGCCACCGGCCTCGTCAGCGTGGCGGCCGAGCGTGCGGTCTCGGGCAACGGCGACGACCTCCTGCTCGTCGGCGAGGCCCCGCCCCGGCCCCGCCCCGCCCCCGCGCAGAGCTTCGCCTTCGTGATCGGCTCGGACGATTCCTTCGCGGCCGAGACCGCCTCCTCGCTGGCCACGCTCCTCGTCGCGAGCGGCGTGCACGTCTCGATCATCCTCGATTCCGAGACCTCGCTGCTCGAGCTCGAGCGCGAGACGCCCGACACGGTAGTGTTCCTGGCGGGCGCCTTCACGCGCGGCGGCGAGGCGGCCGAGCGCCTGCGCGACCGCTGCCTCAGCCTGAAGCGCTGCGTCGAGCATCTCGGCACGCGCCAGACCCGCCTCTGGGTCGTCTCCCCCGGCGCGACGCGCGACCGCGGCGGCTCCGCGGCCTCCGTCGAGGCCGGCGTCTGGGCCTTCACCCGCACGCTCGCCAACGAGGTCTCGAGCCTCGACGTGCGCCGGATCGACCTCGCGCCGAGCATGTCCTCGAAGCGGGCCTCCGAGCGGCTGCGCGACCTGATCCTGTCGGGCACGCCCGAGACCGAGATCATCCTCGACGACGACGCGACCCGGGTGATCCGCTTCGCGCCGGGACAGGCCCCGCGCCGTCAGGCCGCGGACGCGGTGCCGGCCGAGGCGGCGCGGCTCGAGCGCAGCAACACCGGCGGCCTCAACGAGATGGTCTGGGGCCCGGCCGAGCGCCGCACCCCCGGCGCCGGCGAGGTCGAGATCGCGGTCGAGGCCACCGGCCTCAACTTCCGCGACGTGCTCTGGGCGCTCTCGATGCTGCCCGAGGAGATCCTGGAGGACGGCTTCGCCGGCCCCCGTCTCGGCCTCGAATGCGCGGGCCGCGTCGTGGCCGTGGGCGCCGGCGTCAAGGCCTTCCGGGTCGGCGACCCGGTCGTGGCCTTCGCTCAGTCCGGCTTCGCGACCCATATCGTGGTGCCCGAGCTCGTCGTGGCGCCGAGCCCCGCCGAGCTCGACCCGATGGCCGCCGCCACCGTGCCGGTCGCCTTCCTCACCGCCTATTACGGCCTCGTCTCGCTGGCGAACCTGAAGCGCGGCGAGTGGGTGCTGGTCCATGGCGGCGCCGGCGGCGTCGGCCTCGCCGCGCTCCAGATCGCCAGGCTCAGGGGCGCGCGCGTGATCGCCACGGCGGGCTCGCGCGAGAAGCGCGCCCTCGTGAAGACGCTCGGGGCCGAGCACGTGCTCGATTCCCGCTCGCTCGCCTTCGTGGACGACGTGCGGCGCATCACGGGCACCGGCGTCGACGTGGTGCTGAACAGCCTGTTCGGCGAGGCCATGGAGCGCTCGCTCAACGCGCTGAAGCCCTTCGGCCGCTTCATCGAGCTCGGCAAGCGCGACTACGTCGCCAACACCCATATCGGCCTGCGGCCCTTCCGCCGGAACCTGTCGTATTTCGGCGTCGACCTCGATCAGGTGCTCCAGCACCAGGGCGAGGACGGGGCGCGGCTGTTCCGGGAGGTGATGGCCCTGTTCAAGGACGGCGGCCTGAAGCCCCTGCCCTTCCAGCCCTTCACGGCGGATGAGACCTCCGACGCGTTCCGGCTCATGCAGCAATCCGGGCATGTCGGGAAGATCGTGATCGCGCCGCCGCGCCCGGGCCGGGTCCTGGCCCAGGCCAGGCGCCCCTTCGCGATCGCCGGCGAGGGCGTGCATCTCGTCACCGGCGGCCTCGGCGGCTTCGGCATCGAGGCGGCGCGCTGGCTCGCCGACAGGGGCGCGAAGCGGATCGTCCTCGTCGGCCGCAAGGGCGCGACCACGGACGAGGCGAAGGCGCTCCTGGCGGAGCTGACGGCGCGCGGCGTCGGCGTCGAGGCCAAGGCCTGCGACATCACGAGCCGCGCGGCGGTCGACGCGCTGCTGGCGGAGGTGGAGAGCGGCGGCGTCCGGCTCGCCGGCATCATCCACGGCGCGATGGTGCTGCAGGACGGCCTGATCGCGAATCTCGAGGCCGGGGCGCTCGAGGCGGTGATCCGCCCGAAGGTGATCGGCGCGCAGCACCTCGATGCGGCGACGCGCGGCCGCGCGCTCGACTACTTCGTGCTGTTCTCCTCCGCCACGACCTTCATCGGCAATCCGGGCCAGGGCGCCTACGTCGCCGCCAACGGCTTCATGGAGGGCCTCGCCCGCCAGCGCCGCCGTCTCGGCCTGCCCGCGATGGCGGTCGCGTGGGGCGCGATCGGGGATGTGGGCGTGCTCGCCCGCAACAAGGCCGTGATGGAGACGCTCGCCGGCCGCGTCGGCGTCACGCCGATGGAGGCGCGGCGCTGCCTCGACCTGATGGAGGAGGCCCTCCAGGGCCAGGGCGAGAGCCCGGACGAGGCCGTGATCGCCATCGCGGCGATGCACTGGGGCAAGGCGCGCGAGCGGCTCGCCACCATGCGCTCCCCGAGCTACGCCGAACTCGGCTCCGACCAGCAGGCGGAGGCCGGGGCGGTCGCGGCGATCAACATCGGCGCGCTCCTGAAGACGCAGGACATCGACGCGGTGCGGAAAGTCGTGGCCGACGCCATCGTGGAGGACATCGCCCGCATCCTGCGCCTGCCCAAGGACGACATCAGCCGGGTGCGCCAGCTCTCGGAAATCGGCCTCGACTCGCTGATGGGCGTCGAGCTCGGCGCCAGCCTGCAGGAGCGCTTCGCCCTCGACGCGCCGCCCGCCGGCATCTCGTCGGGCCTCACCGTCAACGAATTGTCCGAGACGCTGATCCAGTCGGTCTCGGCGCCGGTCGACGAGGCGGCGGGCGTGGCGCTCAGCCTCGCCCAGAAGCACGTCGGCGATCTCGACGCGGGCGCGCTCGCGCCGTTCCAGACCCTCGTCGAGCAGAACAGCCTGGAGATCAAAGAGATCCTGCCATGACCCAATCGCCACGACCGGACGATGGGCGCGCGGCGCTCGCGGGCTTCGTGACCAACCGGCTCGGGCGGGGGCCGTCCCGGCCGCAGCCGGCCCGGCCGCAGGCCGCCTCGGGCGACGCCTCGGTGCAGAACTTCGAGACGCTGCCGGGATACCGCGAGCTGAAGCTGCAGCGCTCGGCGGCCGACCTGATCGGCCTCGGCAATCCGTTCTTCCGCGTCCACGATGCCAAGGCCGGCGCGACGACGCGGATCGACGGACGCGACTACACGAACTTCTCGTCCTACGATTATCTCGGCCTGAACGGCCACCCGAAGGTCAACGCAGCGGCCCGCGAGGCGATCGAGGCCTACGGCACCTCGGCCTCGGCGAGCCGGATCGTGGCGGGCGAGCGGCCGGGCCACCTCTCGCTCGAGAAGGCGCTCGCCAGGCATTACCGGACCGATGCCTGCGTCGTGATGGTGAGCGGGCACGCCACCAACACCACCACGATCGGGGCCCTGCTCGAGCCCGGCGACGTGATCTTCCACGATGCGCTGAGCCACAACAGCATCGTCACGGGCGCGCAGCTCTCGGGCGCCCAGCGCCGCTCCTTCGCCCATAACGACGTCGACGCGCTCGAGAGCCTGCTCGCGGCGACCCGGCACGAGCACCGCCGCGCCCTCATCGTGATCGAGGGCCTCTACAGCATGGACGGCGACGCGCCGGACCTCGCCGGCTTCGTCGCCTTGAAGGAGCGCTACAATGCGTGGCTGATGGTCGACGAGGCGCACGGGCTCGGCGTCACCGGCGCGACGGGCGCCGGCCTGTTCGAGCATTGCGGCGTCGACCCGCGCTCCGTCGACATCTGGATGGGCACTCTCTCGAAGACGCTCTCGACCTGCGGCGGCTACATCTGCGGCCCGGCGGCGCTGATCGAGTATCTCAAATGCACGGCCGGCGGGTTCGTCTACAGCGTCGGCATGTCGCCGCCGCTGGCGGCCGCCGCCGAGGCGTCGCTCGCCGTCATGCAGGCCGAGCCCGAGCGCGTCGAGCGCCTGCGCCGGAACGGCAACCTGTTCCTCACCTGCGCCAGGGAGCGCGGCCTCGACACCGGCACCAGCCTCGGCCTCGCGGTGATCCCGGTCATCGTCGGCGACTCGCTGAAATCGGTCACTCTGTCGGACCGTCTGTTCAAGCGCGGCATCAACGTGCAGCCGATCATCCATCCGGCCGTCCCGGAGCGCGCCTCGCGGCTGCGCTTCTTCCTGACCTCCGAGCATACGCCGGAGCAGATCCGCGAGACCGTCTCGGCGGTCGCCGAGGAACTCGCCGCAATTGAGAAGGGCGGCTCGCTGATCGAGCAGCTCCTGGCAAAGCGGGGCTGAACCCGTCTCCGGTTGCGTCCGTCGGTTCGGCGATGACGGTCCCGCCCCCTCGACCTCATCCTGAGGTGCCGCAGCGCAGCGGAGGCCTCGAAGGAGGACTCCAGGCGGCTCTGCGGGCCCTGGAGACCTCCTTCGAGGCCGCTGGCGCGACGCCTCAGGATGAGGTCGAGGGTGGGACGGATGGCTCCGCCCGGTTCCGGATCGGATCCGTGCGGATCTCATGCGCCGGCCACCTCGATCAAACTGAGACGTCATGAGAATCGTGCACCGACCCGGCGAGGCCGTGCTCGGCTCCGCCCGGGCTGCGGCGGCCATTTGCCACGCTCGATTTGCGATGCTATTGCAATTAAAAGTCTATTCTCCAGTAAATATATCATCAAAAGTTGTGTAAGTGCCGCGCTTGATCTGATCTGTGATCGGGTTTTCGATCCGCGCCCGCGGAACTTGGCGGTTTCCGTTCGGATTCCGCATGAACAAATAAGTTGCCAGCGGTCTCGCCGAGGCGGAATTCGCGTTATACAATCAAAAATATATCATCCAGCTTGGCCTCGCGGTGCAGATTTTGCTCACTTGGCCCGGATGGATTGCAACGGCTGGCCGGCGGTCGCGACCGTGGGCATCGCGGCTGCATGCGGGAGCGAACATGGCAAGTTCGGAGCCGATCGACGGAAACAAGGCGCCGGCGGGCATCTTGGAGGCGGCGCTGAACGCCTCGGACGTGGTGGGCATGTGGGGATGGGACGTCGCGCGCTCGCTCGTCACCCTCGACGAGGGAGCCGCCCGCCTCCTGACCGGGGATGGCGCCCTGGCCGGGCAGGTCCTCGAGCTGGATCGCTGCCTCGTCTGCGTTCATCCCGAGGACGCCGCCTGGCTTCGCGATCACATCACGCAGAGCGGCAAGGCCGGCGGACCGTTTCTCTGCGAGTATCGCGTCTGCGGATCCGGTCACGGGACCCGATGGGTGCTCAGCCGCGGCCGCATCGAGCTCGGGCCGGACGGCGAGCCGGCTCGCGGCCAGGGCATTCTCATCGACATCACGGAAACGCGGCTTGCCGGCGAAACCTACTTCGCCACGCCCGTCGCCTCGAACGCCCATCCGCTGGAGCAGGCCGCGGATCACTGCATCGCTGCGCGGCGTGCGCTCGACGGTATCGAGAACACGGCTCTGCGCAATCTCATGGACGTGGCGCTCTGGGAGATCGGCCGCGAACTGGCGCGGCGCGAGAGCGCCGAGCGGCGGCGGTCCATGAACTGATCCGCCCCAGCCTCCGGGTGCTGTTTCAGCGGGTATAGGCGTATGTCGCGGCTGCGGCTCCGACGGGGCCTGCGACGGCGGAGAAGACGGAGAGCACCTTCTGGACCTCGG
>NZ_JBAWTG010000080.1:0-21277 GCF_037106235.1 Methylobacterium nigriterrae
TGGCGTAGGTGCGGGTGGCCCGCTCGAACAGCTCGCAGGACGCCGCCACCGCCCGGCTGCTCGGACCATACGCCAACGGACTGAACGGATTCTCGAAGGCGAGGCGGACGCCCTCTGCCGCGATCCGGGCGGGGCCCATCATCTGGCTCGTCGTCTCGCGCAGCAGATACATCATCGGAACGCTTCCTCTCGGCCGTCTCTTGCGGACAGGCCGTTCGCGGGATCGTCAACGTCCCGGGATGAGGATGCGTTGCCTGGACGTGGGGCAGAACCCCGGTCGCGCTCCGCGAGCCGGCTTGGACGGTGGGCCGGTCCGATTTCCCGGGCGCTGATGCCGGCAGGCCACGCTTCCACGGGCTTGGCCGGGCTTCCCCGGGCTCAAGGCCGCGGCGGCGCCGCGGTACGCCGACGCGCGCATCCGCGAATTCGCGACGGCCCGCTGCCCGCACCCCTGGAAAGGTTTCGCCGCCGCGTTACAACTGTCTGCAAAGAAGAAGGGAGGCACGGCATGCGGCAAACCATAATAAAGTATTCACCTCCGAGCGACACGTTCGACAAGTGCCACCGCTTCCTGATCGACGGTCCGGATGCCCGGCAGGTGAACGACTGGTTCCTTCTTCAGGGCTTCGGCCGATTCGAGGACGGCCAGCTTCGGGGTGACGAGGACGACTTCGCCTTCATCTCGCTGCCCGCTGCGGAGTTCGGCGAGCTTCTGAAGCTAAGGGACCTGTCCCGCAGCCATCCGCAGGTCCGCGACATGGGATTCGACCTGCTGCGGTAGCAGGGCCCGGTTCCGCCCGCAGTCCCGGCGACGGCGAGGCCGCCCTCGCGTCAGCGGACTTCCCAGGGCTCCTTGTCGCCGCTCTCCTGGCTCGCCTCGTCCCAGCCGCGAAGCCACTCGACGCGCTCCTCCGAGCCTTCGCGGTACGGGCAATCCGAGCGCGGGATGCCGTCGGCATGCGCCTCGATTCCCTCCTCGAACGGATCACGCTCGGTCATCCCGGCCACCGTCGGCCCGCGGGCGGATCATTCCGGCCCGCGCGAGAGTATCAGGTTCACGGGCCCGGGCACACGGCCCATCCGGGCCGTGGCCGGCACCGCGGATGGTCCGCCAAGGCGCGGCCGGTATCCGCGCGCGTCGGCCTGGCAGACCGGGCGCAGAGCCAGATACTTACGTAATCCTTGGATCATTACAAATGTTATGGTCCAAGCTACCGTTACTCCTTTTGGATTGCAGCCAAGATTGTACGTTTCGAGACGATCGGCTCGATTTGATTATCATTTGATTGAGTAGAGGTAAAAAAAGACTTTATGCGAGGTCAAGTGAAGGCCATACTGCTTCCTACGGGTCGCTCGTTTAGCCCGTTTTTGCGAAGCGGAGCCAAACCTCATGCCCTTCCACGGCAATGTTCGGACAGCGGTTGTTTCGTCCAGCGAGATTATCCGCGAGGGTCTGACGCACATCCTCGAGGGCACGCGCTTTCAAGTCGACAGTGGCATGTCTCAGAACGGTCAGATACAGACCTCGATCGAGACTTGCACGGGTCAACTGCTGATCATCGTCACGCTCAACGATGCGATCAGCCTCGGCGCGACGATCGAGTCGTCCTGCAATCGCCCGGATTGCAAGGTCGTCCTGCTTATGCCGCCGGGCGGCTGCGACAGGAGCGCCGCGAGACTGCTCGAGCAGGCCGATGCCGTGATCAGCGAGTTCACCGACGCGTCTGATCTCGTGCGGATCCTCGACATCGTCATGCTCGACATGCGGGTACAATCGGCCAACCTCTTCTCCCTGCTCTCGCCCGGGCGGTTCGCGGCGGATGCCATCACGGTCGATCGGTCGGGCTTCCTCCGGCACGGCGCGGAGGATCCCGCCTCGTACCAGGCCGGCGGGCGCCCGCGGGCGCTCTCGACCTCCGAGATGAAGGTGCTCCGCTGCCTGATGAACGGCGACTCGAACAAGCTGATCGCGCGTCGCCACGCGATCGCGGAGGCGACCGTCAAGGTTCACGTCAAGGCGATCGTCCGCAAGCTCAACATCCAGAACCGCACGCAGGCCGCGATCTGGGCCAAGGAGAACGGCATCCCGCCGGCGGACCGCATCGGCGCCTCGCCGGTGTAACCGGTCCCGATCCGCCGCCCCGGCCCGCGGCGGCGCCTGAACCGACGCCGACAAAAGGGGCGCGCTGCGCAAGCAGCGCGCCCCTTTTTCGCGTCGCGCGGACGGGAACCGGGCGGGGCCGCTCGGCAGGACCCTGCCAAGGCGGCCCGACTGCCTGATCGTGTGCCGAAACGCACATGGGTGTGACCGATCGGCCTCTCACGAAATTGATGATTATTGACAATCGTCAATTTCGTGAGAGGCTGCCCGCATCGTCTCGCCTGCCCGACGCCGCGAGGGTGCCCATGTCACGGTCTGCGCCGATTCTTGCCCTGGTTTCCGTGGCGGTCCTCGCAGTCGCGGGCTGCAACGAATCGCAGGCGCCCGCCGCCAGGGGCGAGGCCGGGCGCCCGGTGCTCGCCCAGCGCGTCGTGGCCGAGAATCGCCACCCGGAGCGCAGGTTCGTCGGCACGATCCGGCCCCGCGTCGAGAGCGACCTGGGTTTCCGGGTCCAGGGCAAGGTCGCGCGCCGCCTCGTCAATGTCGGCGACGTCGTCGCCGCCGGCCAGCCGCTCGCCACGCTCGACGAGATCGATCTGACGCTCCAGACCGAGCAGGCGGAGGCCGAGCGCCGCGCCGCCACCGTCGCGGTGGCGCAGGCGGATGCGGACCTCCGGCGCACCATGACGCTTGCCGGCCAGGGCTGGGCCGCGACCTCCGTGGTGGATCGGCAGAAGGCCGCCACCGAGGAGGCGCGCAGCCGCCTGATGCGCGCCGAGCGCGCCCTCTCGCTCGCGCGGAACGCCGCCTCCTACGCCGTCCTGAGCGCGGATGCGGACGGGGTGATCACCGCGACCTCCGTCGAGCCCGGGCAGGTGGTGGCGCCGGGCCAGGCCGCGATCCGGCTCGCCCGGACGGTCGAGCGCGAGGCGGTGGTGGCGGTGCCGGAGGCGCTCGTCGGCCGGGCGCGGGCCGGCGGCGCCAGCGTGAGCCTGTGGTCGAACCCGGGCGTGCGCTACGCGGCCCGCCTGCGCGAGCTCGCGCCCGCCGCCGACTCGGCCACGCGCACCTATCTCGCCCGCTTCACGCTGCCGGAGGCCGACGGCGCGGTGCAGCTCGGCATGACCGCCACCGTGACGCTCACGGCGGATTCGGCCGAGCGCGTCGTGCGCGTGCCGCTGCCGGCCCTGTTCAACCAGGGGTCCGGAAGCGCGGTCTGGACCGTCGACGATGCGGGGCAGCTCGTCCTCAGGCCCGTGACGGTCGCGGCCTACGAGGCGCAGGACGCCCTGGTGAGCGATGGGCTGCAGGACGGCGAGCGCATCGTCCGGCTCGGCGTGCAGAAGCTCGACGCCGGCCAGCGCGTGCGCGTCGTCGAGGCGCTGGATTTCTGACGAGCACCGGGGAGCGGATCCGATGACGCGCTTCAACCTCTCCGACTGGGCGGTCCGTCACCGGGCGCTGGTGCTGTTCCTGATCCTGGGCGTCGCCGCGAGCGGGACGTTCGCGTTCCTGCGCCTCGGCCGGGCGGAGGACCCGAACTTCACGATCAAGGTCGCGGTCGTGACCGTGATCTGGCCCGGAGCCACCGCGCGCGAGATGCAGGATCAGGTCGCCGACCGGATCGAGAAGAAGCTCCAGACGCTGGCCCATTTCGAGAAGGTGATGACCTACGCGAAGCCGTCCTTCGCGGCCATGCAGGTCACCTTCCGGGACAGCACGCCGGCCTCGGAGGTCCCGGGCCTGTTCTACCAGATCCGCAAGAAGCTCGACGACGTGCGGGGCGAGCTGCCGGCCGGCGTGATCGGGCCGAGCGTCAACGACGAGTACGGCGACGTCGACGCGATCCTCTACATGCTGACCGGCGAGGGCGCCGATTACGGGCAGCTGAAGAAGGTCGCCGAGGGCCTGCGCCAGCGCCTCCTCAAGGTCGAGGGCGTCACGAAGGTCAACCTCTACGGCGTGCAGGAGCCGCGCATCTTCGTCGAGTTCAGCCACGCCAAGCTCGCCACCCTCGGAATCACGCCCCAGACGCTGTTCGATTCGCTCGCCCGCCAGAACGCGGTCGCGCCTGCCGGCACCGTCGAGACGGGGGCACAGCGCATCCCCTTGCGGGTCACCGGCGCGCTCGACGGCGTTCGGGCGGTGGCGGAGACGCCCGTGGAGGCGAACGGGCGCACCTTCCGCCTCGGCGACGTGGCGAGCGTCAGCCGCGGCTACGCCGACCCGCCCGACCAACTCGTGCGCCAGCGCGGGGCGCCGGCCCTCGGGGTCGGCGTGGTGATGGCGCGCGGCGCCAACATCCTGGCCTTCGGCAAGGCGGTCGAGGCCGCGACCGCGGAGTTCATGCAAGCTGTGCCCCAGGGCATCGGCGCGGAGCAGATCGCCGACCAGCCGAGGGTGGTCGAGGGCGCGATGCGCGAGTTCGAGCACTCCTTCGTGGAGGCGCTCGCGATCGTGCTGCTCGTGAGCTTCCTGTCGCTCGGCTGGCGCACCGGCATCGTGGTGGCCCTCTCGGTGCCGCTCGTTCTCGCCGTGACCTTCGTGGTGATGCAGGCGATGGGGATCGACCTGCACCGGATCACGCTCGGGGCCCTCATCATCGCGCTCGGGCTCCTCGTGGACGATGCCATCATCGCGGTCGAGATGATGGTCGTGAAGATGGAGCAGGGCTGGGACCGGGTGCGGGCGGCCGGCTTCGCCTGGGAATCGACCGCCTTCCCGATGCTGACCGGCACCCTCGTGACGGTGGCGGGCTTCCTGCCCGTCGGCTTCGCCAGATCGGCGGTGGGCGAGTATGCGGGCGGCATCTTCTGGGTCGTGGCGATCGCGCTCGTCGCCTCCTGGTTCGTGGCCGTGATCGTCACGCCCTATCTCGGCGTGCTGCTCCTGCCGAAGGACCTCGCCCGGCGCCACGCCGGCAGAAGCGACCTGGACGCGCTCTACGACACCCGCCTGTACCGGGCGCTGCGCCGGACCATCCGGGCGTGCGTGCGCCGGCGCGGGGCAACGGTGCTGGCGACGCTCGGCATCTTCGTCGGCGCCGTGGTCGGCTTCGGGCACGTGCAGCAGCAGTTCTTCCCCCTGTCCGAGCGGCCGGAGCTGTTCCTGCAACTGCGCCTGCCGCAGGGCACGTCGATCGGCGCCACGCAGGCGGCGGTGGAGCGGGCGGAGGCGCTCCTCGGGCGGGACGATCCCGACATCGCGACCTACACGGCCTATGTCGGGCAGGGCTCGCCCCGGTTCTGGCTCGGCCTCAACCCGGAGCTGCCGAACGAGGCCTTCGCCGAGATCGTGATCGTGGCGAGGGGGGTCGAGGCGCGCGAGCGGGTCAAGGCGCGCATCGAGGCGGCGGTGGCGCGGGGCGCGCTCGCCGAGGCGCGGGTGCGGGTCGACCGCTTCAACTTCGGGCCGCCCGTCGGCTTCCCGGTGCAGTTCCGGGTCGTCGGTCCCGACCCGGCGCGCGTGCGCGACATCGCCTACCGGGTCCGCGACATCGTGCGCGCGAACGACAAGACCGTCGAGACGCAGCTCGACTGGAACGAGATGGCCCCGTCCGTGCGCCTCGTCGTCGACCAGGAGCGGGCCCGCGCGCTCGGGCTCAACGTGCAGGACGTGTCGCAGACCCTGCAGACGCTGCTCACGGGCCTGACCGTGACGACCGTCCGGGAGGGCATCGAGCAGGTCGGGGTGGTGGCCCGCGCCAATGCCGCCGAGCGGCTCGACCTCGGCCGCGTCAGCGACCTCACGGTGGTGGCGCGCAACGGCGTCGCCGTGCCGGTGGCGCAGGTCGCCCGGCTCGAATACGCGCACGAGGAGCCGATCCTGTGGCGGCGCAACCGCGACATGGCGATCACGGTGCGGGCCGACGTGGTCGACGGCGTGCAGCCGCCGGACGTCACGAACGCGATCTGGCCGGCGCTCGCGTCCATCCGCGACGGGCTCGCGCCCGGCTATCGCCTCGAGATCGGCGGCGCCGTGGAGGAATCGGAGAAGGCGAACGCCTCCCTCTTCGTGCTCTTCCCGATCATGATCCTGGCGATGCTCACGCTGCTGATGATCCAGCTGCAGAGCTTCTCGCGCCTGATCCTCGTGTTCCTCACGGCGCCGCTCGGGCTGATCGGGGCCTCGCTCGGGCTCAACATCGCGGGCAAGCCCTTCGGCTTCGTGGCGCTCCTCGGGCTCATCGCACTTGCCGGCATGATCATGCGCAACGCGGTGATCCTCGTCGACCAGATCGAGGCGGACGTCGCCTCGGGCCGGCACAGCCGGCGCGAGGCGATCGTCGAGGCGACGGTGCGCCGGGCCCGGCCGGTGGTGCTGACCGCGCTCGCGGCGATCCTCGCGATGGTCCCGCTCTCGCGCAGCGCCTTCTGGGGCCCGATGGCGATCACCATCATGGGCGGCCTGTTCGTGGCGACCTTCCTGACGCTCCTGTTCTTCCCGGCGCTCTACGCCCTCTGGTTCCGGCGCAGGCTGGACGAGGGTGAGCCCGCGGCCCAGACTGCGCGCGAGCCGGCGCGGCCGGCCTTCGCCGTCGCGGCGGAATGACGGGGCCCGGGCCGGCAGCGTTTTGAGGCGTTCGAGCGTTAGTCACCGATGATTGCCACCGACCTCGCGCACGATGCTCTCGATCCCGAGACCGGCGATCTGCGTGCCCGGATCCTCACCATCGCCGAGCGGCTGTTCCGGGAGATGGGCTACCGCAAGACCACGGTGGCGGACATCGCCGCCGAATTGCGGATGAGCCCGGGCAACATCTACCGCTTCTTCCCATCGAAGAAGGCCCTCAACGAGGCCGTGGCCGAGCGCCTTCTCGGCGAGATCGAGGCGGAGCTTGCCGGCATCCTCGCCCGCACGGACGTGCCGGCGGCGCAGCGCCTGCGCGACTTCCTGCTGGTGACCCACGAGATGAGCGCCGGCCACTTCACCGCCAATCGTCGGATGCACGACATGGTCGAGGTCGCCATGGCGGAGAGCTGGGAGGTGATCCTGTGCCATATCGGCCGCGTCGAGGACATGCTCGGGCAGCTCGTCGAGGAGGGCGCGCGGACCGGCGCGTTCCGCGCGCGCGACCCGCGCGGCGCCGCCCGCTGCGTCCAGACCGCCTTCGTCCGCTTCTGCCATCCCGCCCTGATCGCGCAATGCGCCGCGAAGGAGCGCCCGACCGTCGAGGAGATGATCGACTTCCTCCTCTCGGCGCTGGACGCATCGCCCCGCTAGAGCATGTTCCGTGATTCCCGGATCACGGAACATGCTCCAAACCTTCGACCGGGCGCGCTTCCCGATCGCCAAACCGGCAGCCATTTTGGCGGTAAGGCGCGCTCGGGAACCGGCCGCGGCGCCGCGTTTGCCGGAGGGGACCCGAATGCTCACCTGCGCGATCCTCGACGATTACCAGGGCGTCGGCCCGGTCCTGGCCGATTGGTCGGTCCTGGCGGACAGGATCGCGGTTCGCGACGTCCGGACGTTCCTCGCGACGCAGGACGCCGTCGTCGCGGCGATCGCGGATTGCGAGATCGTGGTGATCATGCGCGAGCGCACGCCCTTCCCGGCCGCGCTCTTCGCCCGCCTGCCGAGGCTCAGGCTCCTCGTCACGACCGGTATGCGCAACGCTTCGGTCGACCTCGCCGCCGCGCAGGCCCACGGCGTCGCCGTCTGCGGCACCGCGAGCCATCCCGAGCCGCCGGTCGAGCTGGCCTGGGCGCTGATCCTCGGCCTCGCCCGCCACCTGGTCCCGGAGGCGGCGGCCCTCCGGCACGGCGGTCCGTGGCAGAGCACGGTCGGCACCGACCTCGCCGGACGCCGCCTCGGGCTCATCGGCCTCGGCAAGACGGGCGCCCGGATGGCGCGGATCGGGCGGGCCTTCGGGATGGCGGTCGGCGCCTGGAGCCGGAACCTCACCGCCGAGCGGGCGGCCGCCGAAGGGGCGGAGCTCGCCCCGACCCTCGACGCACTCCTGGAGGGAAGACGACGTCGTCTCGATCCATCTCGTTCTGAGCGAGCGCACGCGCGGCCTGATCGACGCTGCGGCGCTGCGCCGGATGCGGCGCCACGCGCTCCTGATCAACACCTCGCGGGCCGCGATCATCGAGGCGGACGCGCTGCGGACGGCCCTGCGGGAGGGCTGGATCGCGGGCGCCGGTCTCGACGTCTTCGAGGAGGAGCCGCTGCCGCCGGATTCGCCCTGGCGCGCGCTGCCGAACCTCCTGGCGACGCCCCATCTCGGCTACGTGACCGAGCGCAACTACCGCACCTACTTCTCCGAGATCGTCGAGGATATCGGCGCCTTCCTCGACGGCGCGCCGATCCGCGTCATCGCCTGATCCGATGCCCTACCCGGCCGCGGCCAGGATGTCCGCGGCACGCCGCACCACGGGCGCGTCGATCATCCGCCCGTCCAGCTCGAACGCGCCGCGACCCTGCGCGCGCGCCTCGGCCTCGCCGGCCATCACGCGGCGGGCCCAGGCGAGTTCGGACTCGGTCGGCGCGAACCCTGCGTTCAGGATCGCGACCTGGGCCGGGTGCACCGCCATGGCGCCCCGGAACCCGAACCGGCGCGCCCGCGCCACCGTCTCCCGGAAGGCGTCGAGGTCGGCGTAGGCGCCGATGCTGTCGATGAAGCCCAGCGGCAGGATGCCGGCGGCGCGCGCGGCCTGGAGGACCGCGACGCTCGGGGCGAGCAGCGTGTCGGGATCGGGCACGCCGCCCATCGCGGCGGCGTAGTCCTCGGGGCCGAGGGTGATCGCGGCGACGCGCGGATGCGCCGTCGCGATGGCGTCGAGCTCCGGAAAGGCGGCGGGCGTCTCGACCTGCAGGACGAGCCGCACGGTGCCGGCCGGGATTGCGCGCTCCGCCTCGATCTCCGCGACGCAATCGGCGACCTCGCGGACGAAGCCCGCGGCCTCGACCTTCGGCAGCACAAGCGCCGCGAGCCCCGGGACGATGGCGGCCTCGAGGTCCCGGGCGAGGGCGCGCAGGCCGTGGTTCACCCGCACCATGGCGGCAGCCCCGTCCTGTCCGACCGCGGCGATCGAGGCGGGCAGCGCCGCGCGGGCCTGCTCCTTGGCGTCGGCCGGGACGGCGTCCTCGAGATCGAGGATGAGCGCGTCCGCCCCGCGCCGATGGGCCCCCGCGACGAAGCGCGGCACGTGGGCCGGCAGGAACAGCAGCGAGCGCCAGCGCGGCAGCCCCGTCACGGGCGCGGTCACGGGGCTGGCTCCGCGCGAGGCCGCGCGAGGTCGAGCGTCCGGTCCGCGCAGGGTCGCGAAACCGGCCGTCCGGCGGGGAGGGGGCCCGGCCCCGGATCGATCCGGGCTTGTGCGGCGCTCATCACATCGCTCCGAGCATCCTGGGCAGCCACAGCGACAGGGCCGGCCAGTAGGTCACGAGGACGAGGAAGCCCAGCATGGTCAGGAGCCAGGGCATCACCGCGACCGTCAGCTCGCTGATGCCCATATGGGCGATGCCGCTCGCCACGTAGAGGTTCAGCCCCACGGGCGGATGGCAGAGCCCGACCTCCATGTTGACCGCCATCACGATCCCGAAATGGATCGGGTCGATGCCGAGCTTCACGGCGATCGGGAACAGGATCGGGGCCATGATCAGCAGGATCGAGGACGGCTCCATCACGTTGCCGGCGACCAGCAGGATGATGTTGACCACGAGCAGGAAGATCAGCGGGCTGAACTCCTTGGCGATGAGCCAAGCCGCCATCGCCTGCGGGATGTTCTCCGAGGTCATCAGGAAGGAGAACAGCACCGCGTTGGTGATGATGTACAGGAGCATCGCGCTCATGTTCGCCGAGGCGAGGAGCACCCGCGGCACGTCGGCGAGCGACAGGTCCTTGTAGACGAAGACGGCGATGACGAAGGCGTAGACGGCCGCCGTCGCGGCGGCCTCCGTCGGGGTGAACACGCCCGCGTAGATGCCGCCGATCACCATCACGACGAGGAGCAGCCCCCACAGGCTCTCGCGAAAGGCGCGGAAGCGCTCGCCCCAGGTGGCGCGGGGCATGCGCGGGTAGCCGCGCCGCCACGCGATCACGAAGGTGACCGCGGCCAGCATCGCCGAGAGAGCGATGCCCGGCACGACGCCGGCCAGGAACAGGTTGCCGATCGAGCTGTTCGTCGACACCCCGTAGAGGACGAGGATGATCGAGGGGGGCACCAGGATGCCGAGCGCGCCCGAGGTCGTGATGATTCCGGCGCCGAAGCGGCGCGGATAGCCCTCCTGCACCATGGCGGGCAGGATGATCGAGCCGATCGCCACCACCGTCGCGACGCTGGAGCCCGAGACGGCGGCGAACAGCGCGCAGGCCGCCACGCCCGCGAGGCCGAGCCCCCCGGGCCAATGCCCGACGAGCGAGGTAGTGAAGGCGATCATCCGCTTGGCGACCCCGCCATGGGACAGGAAGTTGCCCGCCAGGATGAAGAACGGGATCGCCATGATCGAGAAGTTCTCGATCCCGGTGAAGAGCTTCAGCGCGACGCTCTCGATCGGCACTTGCGTCAGCGTGAACAGGAAGGTCAGCACCGTGAGGCCCAGCGCGATCGAGATCGGCATGCCCGTCAGCATCAGGGTCAGAAGCAGGCCGAAGATGATGAGGGCGCTCATGCCGGGCCTCCCTGGCGGGCGACCTCGATGGGATCGACCCCCTCGACGGTCTCGACGCCATCGACATGGGCGTGGTCGCGCGCTGGAAGCCGCCCGGTCCGGTAGAAGGCCCAGGCCACCTGCAGGAAGCGGAAGCACATCAGGTAGGAGCCCAGCGGAATCGCCAGGTAGACGATCCAGACCGGGATCTCCATGTCGGGCGTGGTCTGGTCGGTATGGGCGATGCGCCAGACGAAGTTGGCGCCGAGCGTGCCGACGATGGCGGTGAACAGGGCGCCGCATCCGAGGCTCAGCAGGACCATGCCCGCGCGCGGGGGGGGCGGCAGCTTGTTGACGAGGACGTCGACGCCGACATGGATGCCCGTGCGGACACCGTAGGCGGCCCCGAACTTCGCCACCCAGATGAACATGTAGATGCACAGTTCCTGGGCCCAGCCGAAGTCGATCAGCTCCGTGTAGCTCTGGAGCGCGGGGACGCCGGACAGGAACCGGTGCACGACGGCGGCGAAGGTGATGACCGTCGCCGCCGCCATGAGGCTTCCGATCAGGACCTCTTCGAGGCGATCGAGGATCTTCAGCAGCATGGATGGAGTCTCGATCGGTTGCCGTGCGAAGGGAGCCGTGCGGAAAAGATCAGTTGTTGACGCCCGCGCCCTCGGCTTCCTTGTTCAACGCGGAGACCAGATCCTTGCCGACCCGCGAGGCCATCTCCTTCTGGACGGGCATCAGGGCCTTGCGCCAGGCCGCCTTCTCGGCGTCCGTCAGCTCGTAGATCTCCGTCTTGCCCGTCGCCCGGATCGCCGCCAGCGCCTTGTCATTCTCCTGCTGGGCGATCTGGTGCTCGTAGGCGGTGGCATCCGCCATCGCGCCCTCGAGGGTCGTGCGGATCTCGGGCGGCAGGCCGTCCCAGAACGCCCGGTTCACGATCACGGCGTAGCCGACATAGCCGTGGTTCGAGAGGGTGGCGTGCTTCTGCACCTCGTTCACCTTCTGGGTGAACACGTTGGAGGGCGGGTTCTCCTGCCCGTCGACGACGCCCGTCTGCAGCGCCTGGTAGAGTTCGGAGAAGGCCATGACCTGCGGCAGCGCCCCAACGGCCTTGAACTGCGCCTCCAGGACCTTGGAGGACTGGATGCGGATCTTCAGGCCCTTCAGGTCCTCGGGCGCGTGCATCGGCCGGTTCGAGGTCATGATCTTGAAGCCGTTGTCCCAGTAGGCGAGGCCGCGGATGCCCTTCGATTCGAGCTTCTTGAACAGGCCCTGGCCGATCGGGCCGTCCTGGACCTTCCGCAGCACGGCGTCGTTCGGGAAGATGTAGGGCAGATCGAACGCCTCGTAGTCCTTGACGCCGAGGGGGCCGAACTTGCTGGTCGAGGGCGCGAGCATCTGCACCGCCCCGAGCTGGAGCATCTCGACCTCTTCCTTGTCCTTGTAGAGCTGGCTGTTGGGATAGAGCTCGACCTTCACCGCGCCCTTGGTGCGCTCCTCGGCCAGCGCCTTGAAGCGCTCGGCGCCCTGGCCCTTCGGCGTGTCTGTGGTGGTGACGTGGCTGAACTTGATCACGATCGGTCCATCCGCCCGCGCGAGCCCGGCTCCCAGCAGAATGGACGCAGTCACGATTGCACAGCCGAGAATATTCTTCATTGTTTCCTCCAAATCCATTCTTTGATCGGCATTCGAGTGCCGAATTCTATCGCTTTCCGCCGAGATCATCCGAAGATCGCCTCAGCATGGCAAGAGCTTCGGTGCCTTCGCCGGAGCATCGGCCTTCATTCCCGCCCGCCTGTCACGGCCCGGGTGCCGCCTTGCCGGTCCGGGCCGCGACCAGGACCTGCGCGCGCAGCGGCTGGACGAGCAGGAACAGCCCGGCCGCGTCGCGCTCGGCGGCTGCCTCGAAGGCCGCCTCGATCTCCGGGCGCCGGAGACGGATGGCGTCCGCCCGTGCCGGATCGACCGCGACGACGCGCGCGAGAAAGGCGTCGACGCTCTCGAACGTCTCCGAGCGCGCGAAGGTGACGTCGCGCCGTGAGGCGAACGCGCCCGACCCGACGGCCGCCCGAACGGCCTCCTGCGCCTCGAGCCGGACCGCGGTCTCGTCCTCGACCGGGCGAAGCGCGGAAAAGAAGGTGCCGTCCGCGAGGGGCTCCACGACCACGATCGGGTGATCGGGCCGCACCACCCGCGCCGCCTCCCGCAGGGCGGCATGCGGATCGGGGATGTGGTGCAGCGAATTGAGGAAGACCGCGCCGTCGAAGCCGGCATCCGGGAAGGGCAGCGCGCCGGCCGCCGCGGTCGCGAAGCGGCCCGTCGGCACGGATGCGGCGGCCGCCGCGATCGCGTCCGGGTTCGGGTCGATGCCCGTCACCTCGGCGCCCCTTGCCGCGAGCGCCCGCGCGAGCGCGCCGGGCCCGCATCCGACATCGAGCAGGCGGCGCCCGCCGAGCGGCCCGAAGACGTCGAGGATCAGCGACAGCGTGTCCATGCTCGGGCCTTTCCTCGACAGGCGCTCGGAACGCCTGCCTCCGTCTCGGAGCCGGTCAGGGCCCGATACGACCTCGTCCGTCATTCGCGCCCTCCCGTCACGGCACCTTGCGGGGCTTCTCGTCCGATGGCCCTTCGAGCACCCCGATCGCGACCGTGGCCGCGCGCTCGATATGGACGATGCAGGCGCGCTCCGCCGCCGCCGGATCGCCGGACGCGATGGCTTCGGCGATGGTGCGGATCTCCGCGACGCTCTGCCGGAGCCGGCCGGGCTGACTCATCGAGGTCAGGCGCAGGAGCGTGACGCGGTTGTGCAGGGTCGTGAGCATCTGCATCGCGATGGCATTGCCGCAGCCCCGCATCAGCGTCGCGTAGAAGGCCGTCTTCGCCTCGATCAGGCTGCGGCGGTCGTTGCCCTCGGCCGCCCGCGCGAAGCGCTCGACGTCGCGGGCGAGGGCGTCGATCTCGGCCGGGGGACGGCGCCTGGCGAATTCCCGCCCCGCATACCCTTCGAGGAGGGCCCGCACGGCGTAGATCTCGCGGGCCTCGGCGGCCGTCACGACGCTGACGGCGGGCCCGCGATGCGGGACCACGGTGATCAGACCCTCGGCCTCGAGCTGCCGGATGGCCTCGCGGATCGAGGTGCGCCCGACGCCGGTCAGCTCGCAGAGCTCCCGCTCGATCAGCCGCTGGCCGGGCTTGAACAGGCCGCTGGCGATCGCGGCGCGCAGCTTCTCCTCGACCAAGAGGCGCAGGGTCGCCGGATGCCGGGCGATGAGAAGATCGGTGTCCTGCATGCGAGGCAGCTCGCCGTTCGGCCGATTGCCTGTCAAGCGGCGAGCCCGGACGCCGCCGGTCTCACGGGGCCGGGCCGACCGGCTCGCCCGTGACCGCGCCCTCCGCCCTCAGCACCTCATGCGCGGCCTTGAAGGCGTCGAGGCCGGCCGGAATGCCGCAATAGACCGTGGCGTGCAGGAGGGTCTCCCTGATCTCCTCGACAGTGACGCCGTTGGCAAGCGCGCCCTTCACGTGCAGGCGCAGCTCGGCCGGCTTGCCGAGCGCCGTCAGCATCGCGAGGTTGAGCAGGCTGCGGGTGCGCCGATCGAGCCCCTCGCGCGTCCAGGCGTAGCCCCAGCACCATTCCGTGGTGATGCGCTGGAAGGCCATCATGAAATCGTCGGCCTTGGCCAGCCCGCCATCGACGTACTCGGCGCCGAGCACGGCGCGGCGGACCTCGAGACCTTTCTGAAACTGCTCGCTCTCCGCCATGCCTGCACGCTCCCGGGCATCCGTCGCTTCGATCCTGGCGGCGCCCCGTCTGTCTGTCAATCAGACAATATGATCCGCGCATCCCTGGCGCTCGAAGCGGATTCGCGCCGATGTCAATTTCATCGATCCTCCGGCCGGGCCGCGACGCGCTCCCCTCGGATTCAGCGGCCAGATTGACGGATTGTCTGATGATCGTATGTTCTTCGAGGAGGATCGCCTCCTCGGAAGCACCGCCCGGTTCCCCGGCCGGCGACCGCGCGGGGTGGGAGCGCTCGGGCCGGGAGGCCCTCGCGGCGGCAGGGAGACATCGATCGTGCCAGCACTCGAGCAAGCCGCGACGGCCGCGCCCGCGACGGTCGGCTTCATCGGCCTCGGGACGATGGGGCTGCCCATGGCGCGCCGCCTGGTCGAGCACGGCTACACGGTGCGGGGCTTCGATCCCGTCGAGCCGGCGCGGGCTGCCCTGGCCGCGGCGGGCGGCGTGGCCTGCGCCTCGGCGGCCGAGGCGGCGACGGGCGCCGATGCCGTGGTCACGATGCTGCCCGACGGCGCCGTCGTGCGCGCCGCCATGCTCGACGGGCCGGCGGCGGCGGCGCACGCGATGCGGCGGGGCGCCGTCCTGATCGAGATGAGTTCGTCCGCTCCGCTGGCGACCCGCGCCCTCGGCGACGCCCTGGCGCAGGCCGGCATCGCCGTCGTGGATGCACCGGTATCGGGCGGCGTCAGGAAAGCGGAAGCCGGCACGCTCTCGATCATGGCGGGCGGCGACCTCGACGTGATCGCGCAGGTTAGGCCGGTGCTCAGGGCCATGGGAAGCAACCTCTTCGAGACCGGCGCCCTCGGCTCGGCGCACGCCATGAAGGCGCTCAACAACTACGTCTCGGCGGCCGGATTGATCGCCGCCTGCGAGGCGATCCAGATCGGCCGCGCCTTCGGCCTCGATCCCGTCGTCATGACCGACATCCTGAACGCCTCGACGGGCCGCAACAACACGACCGAGAACAAGCTGAAGCCGTTCATCCTCACGGAACGCTACGATTCCGGATTCGGCCTCGCGCTGATGACCAAGGACATCGGCATCGCGGCGGGTCTCGCGGACGCCCTCGACCGCGCGGCCCCCTTCTCGCACGCCGTCGCCGATTTCGCCCGGCAGGCCCTGGAACGGCTCGGACGGGAGGCCGACCACACGGCGGTCGACCGGTACCTGAAGCTCCTCAACGGAGAGCGGGATGCGGGCTGAGGGCCGGCACGGCCGCTGAGCGGATGCGAGGCCGAGCGGACAGGGCCGAGCAGGGAAGGAACCCCTATGCAGACGATCGATCACGGCCAGCACCGGGACATCCGCGACCGCTCGGGCAGCAATTCCGGCGCCTGCCACCGGCAGATGGGCACCTCCGGTCACACACTGGCGCGACCGGGAGAGTGCCGGTAGAGCGATCGGCCCTTCCGTGATCCCCGAGGCCGCCGCCCGTCGCGAGGTTCCCGCAATGACGAGATGCCTTCCGGACGAGGTCCCCGGTCACGGCCCGGTCCGTCCGTTCACGGGCGCCTGGGACCATGTCGGCCCCGTCACGCGGGCCGGCCTCAGGCTGCACAGCGCCCGGCCCCACGCCGTCAAGGTGCTGCCCGACCTCGACGCCGCGATCGCCGCCTGCGAGATCCGTGACGGCGCCACGCTCTCGTTTCATCATCACCTGCGCAACGGCGACGCCGTCCTGAACCTCGTCATGGACGCGGTCGCCCGCGCCGGCCTGACGGACATCACGGTCGCGGCAAGCGCCTTGTTCGCGGTCCACGCCCCGCTGATCGAGCATATGCGCAAGGGCGTGGTCACGGGGCTTGCCGCCAGTACGATCTACGGGCCGCTGGCCCGGGCCGTCTCCGGCGGCATCCTGGCCCGGCCGGTCCTGATGTACACCCATGGCGGCCGGGCACGCTGCGTCGAGGCGGGCGACCTCCGCATCGACGTCGCCTTCGTGGCGGCCCCGACCGCCGACACCTACGGAAACCTCAACGGCGTCCACGGCCGCGCGGCCTGCGGACCGCTGGGCTACGCCGTCACCGATGCCCAGGGCGCCGATCGAGTCGTCGCCGTGACCGACACCCTGGTGCCTTACCCCGCCGTTCCGATCGAGATCGGGCAGGATTGGGTCGATTTCGTCGTGCCGGTGGACTCGATCGGCGATCCCGGCCAGATCGTGTCTGGCACGACCCGCGCCACCACCAACCCGGTTGCCCTCCGCATCGCCCAGACGGCGGCTCAGGTCGTCGCGGCCTCAGGCCTTCTCCTGGACGGCTTCTCGTTTCAGACGGGTGCGGGCGGATCCTCCCTGGCCGCCGCCGCCTTCCTCGGGCGGATCATGGCGGAACGCGGCGTGCAGGGCAGCTTCGCGGCGGGCGGCATCGCCGCGGGCATCGTCGCGCTCTTCGATGCCGGCCTGTTCCGCGCCCTGATGGATGTGCAGGCCTTCGACCTCGCCGCCGTCGAGAGCTTTCGCCGCAGCGCGGCCCACCAGGCCATGTCCGCCTACCCGCACAACCGGGGCTGTGTCGTCAATCGCCTCGACGCGACCATTCTCGGCGCTGCGGAAATCGATCGCGCCTTCAACGTCAACGTCACCACCGGCACGGACGGGATCATTCTCGGGGGCTCCGGCGGACACGCCGATTCCGCCGCGGGTGCCTCGCTGACGCTGATCACGACCTCGCTCGCCGCGGGCCGCCATGCCAAGGTGGTCGATCACGTGCGGACGGTGACCACGCCCGGCGAAACGATCGACGTCGTGGTGACCGACGGGGGCGTCGCGGTGAACCCGCGCCGTCCGGACCTGAGCGACCGGCTCGCCCGCGCCGGTATCCCGATGGTGTCGATCGACGACCTCGCGGCGCGGGCGGCCCGCCTTGCGGGTCCGCCGGTCGCGCCGCCGGATCCCGACGGTCGCATCGTGGCCGTCGTCGAGTATCGTGACGGCACCGTCATCGACGTCGTCCGGGCCGCCGAAGGCCGGTAGCAGGCCGACGGCCCGGCCCGTCGATGGGTCGACGCATCGGATGTGAAGGAGAGCCCCGTGCCGGATCTTCACGGCGCCGCTGAGCGGGAACCCGGGTGGGTCGGAGAGGCCGCCCCATGCTGAGACGCCGCCTGGTCGCCGCCGTCGCGATGGCGACGATCGTCTCCCTCTGGCCGGCGCCGGCGCCGCGCGCCGAGGAGCCTCTTCGCCTCGTTCTCGGGACCGCGACGCCCGGGGGCGGCTTCCCCGCCTACGGCGAGGCGCTCGCCGCCTCCGTTCGTGAGGCGAGCCCGACGCTGGAGATCGAATTGCGGGCCACCACCGGCTCGAACGAGAACCTGACCCTGCTGCGGGAGGGCAAGCTCGATCTGGCGCTCGTGCAGGGCGAGTACGCCTACGAGGCGCTGGCAGCAGCGGGCGACCGGTCGCCGCTCGCGGTGGTCGCTCCCGTCTACGCGACGCAGGGCCTCTTCGTCGTGCCGGCCTCGAGCCCGATCCGGTCGATCGAGGATCTGCCGGGACGGGCGGTCGCCCTGGGCACGCGGAGCTCCGGCCTCACCATCATGGCGCGCACCGTCCTGCGCGGGTCCGGGATCGATCCCGATCGCGGCATTCGGCCGGTCATCCTCGACCGGGCCGGCGACGGGCCGGATCTGGTTCTCGACGGACGTGCCGCCGCACTCTGGGGCGGCGGGCTCGGCTGGCCGGGCTTCAGGAAGCTGGCGGCTGCGCCCGGCGGCGCACGGTTCTTCGGCCCCTCGCCGCAGGCCATCGAGACGATCCTCGCTCTGAGCCCCTCGCTGCGGCGCATGACGGTGCCGGCCGGCGCCTTCCCGTCTCAGGCGACGGCGATCGAAACCGTCGGCTCCTGGAGCTTCATCGTGGCCAGGCCGGGCCTGGACGACGCTGCCGTTTCGCGCCTCGTCCGGGCGATCGACCTCGGCAGGGATGCTCTGGCGCGGCGCCTCCCGCAGGGACACGACAGCGATCCGCGAAACCTCGTGGCCGCGATCCCGGCCAAGTGGCTGCATCCCGCGACGGCCTCCTTCCTGCGGGAAGTCGGCGCCGTCCCAAGGTGAGGGTCGAGGGATCGAGCCCACGATGCTCGTCGCGGGGCGGGTGCCGGGTCGGGCCGGAATGCTCCGAGAACAGGTCGAGCGCTTCATCCTGGGCGGTCTCGCCGCCTTCGCCGAAGCCGAGGCGAGCGCGGCGACGAACCCCGTCGCGAGCGCCCGCGCGAGGGCCGTCACCCGGGAAGCGATGGTCACGATGCCCGACGCTCGTCCACGGTGCCGGAACGGCCGCTGCACGCCTGCTGGATCGCCGAGGGCGGCGTTCCCCGGCTCGACAGGGTGCGTCACAGACCGCAGGATCAGCCAGTCCCAACGAGAGAAATGCCCATGCCCAGGTTACGCGTGCCCCTTCGGAGTGTCCTCGCGGCGGTCGTCGCTCTGGCAGTCCCGGTGCTGCCGGCGCGGGCCGAACCGAATCGTGCGGTGCTCGAGCGCGCTCAATCCTACAAGGAGCCGGCGCTGAAGATCCTCGAGCGGCTGGTCAACATCGATTCCGGCAGCGCTGACGGAGCCGGGCTCGAGAGCGTCGCCGGGATCGTCGTCGCCGAGCTGGAGGCGCTCGGCGCGAAGGTCGAGACATCGCCGGCGGCCGGGGCCGGCAAGGGCTTGAACGTCGTGGCGACCGTCTCCGGCTCGGGCAAAGCCCGCATCCTGCTCGTCGCCCACATGGACACGGTGTTCCAGGCCGGCGAGGCGGCCCGGCGCCCGTTCCGGATCGAGGGCGGCCGCGCCACCGGTCCCGGCGTCATGGACGACAAGGGCGGGATCGTCATGGGCCTGTACGCGCTGCGCATCCTGCGCGACATCGACTTCACCAACTTCCGCACGGTCACACTGCTTCTCAACTCCAGCGAGGAGATCGGCTCGCCGGGCGCCCGCGCGCTGATCGAGGCGCAGGCGCGCCAGCACGACGCCGCGCTCAACCTGGAGCCGGGCAGGCCGGCGGACGGGCTCGTGGTGTTCCGCAAAGGCTCGGGAGTCCTTCACGTCGATGTGAAGGGGCGCAGCGCGCATGCCGGCGTCGCCCCCGACAGCGGCCGGAACGCGGCGACCGAACTCGCCAACCAGGCCCTCCGGATCGGCAAGCTCGGCGACCGCACGAAGGAGACGACGGTCAACGTCACCGTGCTCAAGGCCGGCACGGTCGCCAACGTCATCCCCGACGCCGCCTCGGCGCAGGGCGACGTGCGCGCGCTCGTGCCCGAGGAGTTCGACCGCGTCGAGCGCGACCTCACGGATCTTGCCCGCACCCCGCAAGTGCCCGACACGAGCGTGAGCGTGCGCCTGTCCCGCAACTTCCCGCCGATGCCGCGCAACGCCGGAACCGACAACCTCGCCACGCTGTCGCAGGCGATCTACGGCGAGATCGGCCGCAAGTTGACGCTGGAGGGCAGCGGGGGGGCGGCCGATTCGAGTTTCTGCGCGGCCGTCGGCACACCGACGATCGACGGGCTCGGCATCGTCGGCGGTGGCATCCATACCGCGGAGGAATACGCCGAGGTCGAGAGCGTCGTGCCGCGGCTCTACCTGCTGACGCGGCTGATCATGGAGATCGGTCAGAGAAGCTGAGCTGCAGGGACTGCCGCAAGCGACTCGAATCCAGCTTCCAGCTTCCGGGACGCGACGCTTGGATGTCGGGAGCTGGCGGCAGCTCGAACCATGTCGAGCCGGACGCCTGATTCGCAGCGATCGGTGCGTCGGCAGAATGGCGCTGCCGCCCCGATGCGCGTGGCCTGTTCTCACCGCCCGGGATGCAGGCGCGTCCGGGTCATCGCACCGCGTGCAGCATCCGCCAGCTCGGCAAATCGGTCGTCGGCTCGCCGGAGCCGCCGGCAGAGCTCGCGATTGATATTCTGCATGACCATCGCATACGCGTAGATGTCGGTCTTGTAATATGTATACAGGTTTCGGGCTGTGAGCTCATACAGCACGAGTGGGCTGTCCGCGACGAGCGTTGCTGATCGGTTCTGCACTCCGATGAGCGTCATTTCTCCGAAAAAATCGCCTGGTCCGAGACGGTTTATATCGATCGCGCAGCCGGAATCCCCGAGCTTGCTTACCACGAGCTCTCCGGACTGAACGATATACATCGAGCGCCCCGGCTCTCCCTCGACGACGACAACGGCACCCATCTCGAAGCGGCGCTCGGCCAGCATCGCGATCAGGAGGTCGAGACTCGTGTCCGAGAGGCCCCCGAAGAAGGGCGTGTCGATCAGGAACGCCTTCAGCTCGGGCGAACTGACAGCCATCGGTCTCTTCCACTCCCGCTCCCGGAACCCGGCCGCGCCGCATCCTTGTGGACCCGCCGGCCATCCGCAACGTCATTTGCACGTCCGGCTTGGGCGCAAACCGAACGTTCGGAGCGATCCGGGCGAACAGCCGCTCCCCGCCCTGAACGGCTCTCCGCACGGTCAAGGGCGGCGACCCGCACGGCGACATCTCCTTCTACTGAGACGACGCCGGTCCGACCGGACCCGAACCACGCTCCCGCCGGGCCCGGCCCGGCGGGGGCTTTCGCGCGTCCATCCGCCAGCGTGAGGCGGGTCACGGAACGGGGCGGTCCGGCCGCTACAACGGGGCATTCCCGGAGACGTCCTCCCCGGGTTCATGCCCCGCCCGCACGGAGTCACACGCGATGAACCCCGCCCCCCCGGACCTCAGCGACGCCGTCAGGAGCTGCCGCCCCGCCCTCATCAGCCTCGCGGTCGTCAGCGGCCTGGTGAACC
>NZ_JBAWTG010000081.1:0-21187 GCF_037106235.1 Methylobacterium nigriterrae
TATTGCAGGTTGGCGATCATGGCCATGCACAGGATGCCGAAGGCAAGCTGCCACCATTTCGCCGATGCACGATCCTCACGTTCCATCCCAGCATCCTTCCTATCGAATGGCCCTGAGCTGGCGGCATGATGCACTAAATTGCTTGGGATGCAATATACCAAGGATGAAAATGCGAGCCGGCACGTGCTATTTTGCCAACGGCTAAGCCTTCGAGTCTGGATCGTAACGGGAACTCGCCCGGTCGCAGCCGCCAAGCCGCTCCCCGATGGCCACACCGCGCAAGCAAAGAATGAGCGCGTCGTGTCACCCTGTGACGGACGAGCGATGCATAAAAGGTCGTTGTCGCAGCAAGATTAACCCGCTTTTGATCTTAGCTCGTCGGACCGCCTTCCATCAAACGGGGTCATCCGCAGCTACAGCCGCACCTTGGACCCGTCCGACTTGATCCGCTCCTTCATCACCAAGAGAAGGGCCAACGTCGACCGCAGCGCCTGTGGATCGGGCTCACCGAGCACATGCCGCGCTATGTTCTCCCGCAGCCCATCGAGATCCGCGACGGCGGCTCGGCCAGCCTGCGTCAGATAGAGATGGTTTGAGCGCCGGTCGGTTACGCCCCGGTGGCGCTCCAGCCAGTTGCGCTCAACGAGGCGATCCAACAGTGGAACGAGAGAGATCGGCTTGAGCTCAAGTAAGTCAGCGAGTTCGACCTGCGAAAGGCCTTCGCGTTCGTTCAAGCGTAGCAGGATCAGCCATTCGGCTCGGGTGATGCCGCATTCACGAGCGCGGCGATCGACATAGTATCGCAGTAGGCGGGCCGTCTCCATGAGTTGGGAGATCACCTCACGCCGCAGTTCGTCCGGCAGGCCCGCGGCCATCTGACCCGACTCTCGAAACAATACGGATACATATCATATGTATCTATGTATGTCAGGGTCAACTCGGGCAAAACCGCTTCAGGCTCGCCAGCCTCAATCGCATACGATGGTCTCCCGCGATGCACGGAACCTTGAAGCCCATGCAGCAGCACAAGCGACCGGCTCGGCGCTCGCGCAGGGCATCAATCGCTTGGCTCCTCGCCGCACTTCTGGCCGCCGGCATGGGGTACTACGGCTGGCAAAGGGTCCATGCAGTTGCCCAGCCGACGCAGAGCGCCAAAGCTCCCCCACCGATCCCGGTGACGCTGGCAACCGTCGAGATCCGGCCGTTCAATCTTCTGCTCGGAGGACTCGGCACTGTGCAGGCCTACAACACCGTGCAGGTCAGGACCCGCATCGACGGCGAGGTCCAGCGAATCGTCTTCAAGGAAGGCCAGACGGTGCATCGGGGGGATATCCTGGCCGAGATCGACCCGCGTCCCTATCAGGCGGCCCTTGATCAGGCCAAGGCCAAGAAGGCCCAAGACGAAGCGAACCTCAAGAACGCCAAGGTTGACCTCGACCGCTACACGAGGCTCGGCGAATTCGCCTCGCGCCAGCAGACGGACACACAGGCTTCGACGGTCAACCAGCTCACCGCACAGGTGGCCGCCGACCAGGCTGCGGCCGACAACGCGCAGACGCAGCTGAGCTACGCCACCGTCCGCTCCCCGCTCGACGGCATCACGGGTTTCCGCCAAGTCGATGCGGGCAATATCGTCAATGCCTCCGCCCAGACCCCGATCGTCACGATCACGCAGATCGAGCCGATCTTCGTGGTGTTCACCGCCTCCGAAGAACAACTTCAGCCGATCATGGCGGCGCTGACCAAGGGCAACGTCCCGGTCGAGGCTCGAAGCACGGACGGGCTGACCAAGCTGTCAGACGGGCGGCTCGATCTTGTGAACAACCAAGTCGACACCGCGACCGGCACGATCCGGCTCAAGGCCGCCTTCGCCAACAGGGATCACGCGCTCTGGCCGGGCCTGTCCGTTTCGACCAGCATACGGCTCGGCATCGTTCAGGACGCGCTCACCATTCCGGACGACGCCGTGCAGCACGGGCCGAACGGCCTGTTCGCCTTCGTCGTCGGTCCGGACAGCGAGGCTCGCCAGCAGGCGATCACGGTATCGGGCTCAAGCGAAGGACGCACCCGCGTGACGGGTGGCCTCGCTGCCGGGGAACGGGTGATCAAGGATGGACAGTACCGCGTCCTGACCGGATCCAAGGTGGCGGAGACCCAGCCGCAGGAGACCGCGCAGGCAGCCCCGCTCCCGGCGACGCCGAGCCGGGAGCACTGACATGAAGGCCGGCATTTCGGGCTACTTCATCCGCTATCCCGTCGCCACCACGCTGATCATGGTCGGCGTGCTGTTTCTCGGCGTCGTCGCCTACCCTCTACTCGGCGTGGCGCCGCTGCCACAGGTCGACTTCCCGACGATCCAGGTCTCGGCGCAGTTGCCGGGCGCGAGCCCCGAGACGATGGCCTCCTCGGTGGCGCAGCCGCTGGAGCGGCAATTCGCGCAGATCCCGGGCGTGTCGCAGATGACCTCGACGAGCGCGCTCGGGCAGTCGTCGGTCACGGTGCAGTTCGACCTGACCCGCAACATCGATGCTGCCGCCAACGACATTCAGGCAGCCATTAATGCGGCCGGCGGCCAGTTGCCGAAGACCCTGCCAAGCCCGCCGACCTACCGGAAGGTCAACCCAGCGGACTCACCGATACTGCTCCTGTCGGCGACATCTGACACCCTGCCGCTGACCGAGGTCGACGACGCGGTCGACGTGCAACTCGCCCAGCGCATCAGCCAGATCTCGGGCGTCGCGCAGGTGCTCATTGGCGGACAGCAAAAGCCGGCTGTGCGCGTGCAGATCGATCCTGCCAAGCTTGTGGCGAAGAATCTCTCTCTGGAGGACGTGCGCACTCAGCTGTCGCTCACCACCGTCAACAACCCGAAGGGAAGCATCGACGGAACGACGCGCAGCTACACCATATACGCCAACGACCAGCTCACGGCGGCGAAGGACTGGAACGATGTCATCGTCGCCTACGTCAACGGCGCACCGCTGCGAGTGCGTGACATTGGGCAGGCTGTGCAGGGGCCCGAAGATGCGAAGCAGGCAGCCTGGGCAAATGGCAAGCGCGGCGTCTTCCTCGTCGTCTTCAAGCAGCCGGGTGCCAATGTCATCGACACCGTCGACAGCATCAAGGCTCAGCTTCCAAAGATCACGGCCGCGCTACCCTCGGGGATCAAGATCGGAATCCTGAGCGATCGGACGCAGACCATTCGTGCCTCCGTCACCGACGTCCAGTTCACCCTGCTTCTGACAATCACGCTGGTGGTCGGGGTGATCTTCGTGTTCCTGCGCAATCTCTGGGCGACGGTAATTCCGAGCGTCACGGTCCCACTGGCACTTCTGGGCGCCTGCGCCCTGATGTGGATGGTGGGCTACACCCTCGACAATCTCTCGCTGATGGCGCTGACCATCTCGGTAGGGTTTGTCGTGGACGACGCCATCGTGGTTCTGGAGAACATCAGCCGCTACGTCGAAGAGGGCATGCGCCCGATGGAGGCGGCGCTCAAGGGCGCGGGCGAGATCGGGTTCACCATCGTGTCGATCAGCATCTCGCTCATCGCGGTGCTGATCCCGCTCCTCCTGATGGGAGGCATCATCGGGCGGCTGTTCCGCGAGTTCGCGGTAGTCCTGTCAATGGCGATCGGGGTCTCGGCCTTCGTCTCGCTGTCTCTGACGCCGATGATGGCCTCGCGCCTCCTGAAGCCGCACAACGAGGAGCAGCACGGGCGCCTCTACCTGTTCAGCGAGCGCTTGTTCGATGCGCTCCTCGGGGGCTACGAGCGCGCCCTCGACGTGGCGTTGCGCTTCCGCTTCATCACGCTGCTGACCTTTCTCGCCACCCTGGCGCTCACCGTCTACCTGTTCGTGATCATTCCGAAGGGATTCTTCCCGCAGCAGGATACCGGCCTGATCATCGGCATCACCGAGGCCGGCCAGGACATCTCCTTCGCGGCCATGCAGAAGAGCCAGGAGCGGGCCGGCTCCATCATCCAATCCGATCCGGCGGTGGCGACCGTCGCCATGGTGATCGGCGGCAATGGTCAGGCCCTGAACTCCGGACGCATGTACATCACGCTCAAGCCGCGCGACGACCGAGAAGCCGATGCCTTCCAGGCGATCGGGCGCCTGCGACCGAAGCTCAACGGCATCGAGGGCCTGAAGGTGTTCCTGCAGGCCTCGCAGGACGTGCGGACCGGCGGACGAACCTCGCGCACGCAGTTCGAGTATACGCTGCAGGATCCTGATCTGTCCGAGCTGAACACCTGGGCGCCGCGCATCCTCGAGAAGCTGAAGACGCTCCCGGAATTGCGCGACGTGGCAACCGATCAGCAGACGAACGGCACGACCCTGACCCTCAAGATCAACCGGGACGCGGCCTCACGCTTCGGCATCACGCCGCAGATGATCGACGACACGCTCTACGATGCGTTCGGCCAGCGGCAGATCGCCCAGTACTTCACGCAGCTCAACAGCTACCACGTGATCCTGGAAGTACTGCCCGCTCTTCAGGGCACGACCGAGAGCCTGGACAAGATCTACATCAAGGCGCCGAACGGGGGCGGACAGGTGCCGCTCGCGGCCTTCGCCCAATGGTCGACGGTTCCGGTGGCGCCGCTCTCGGTCAACCACCAGGGCCAGTTCCCGGCCGTGACCGTGAGCTTCAACCTTGCGCCGAACGTCGCGCTCGGCCAGGCGACTGCTGCCATCGACCAGGCCAACCGGGACCTGCGCGTTCCACCGACCCTCACGACGGGGTTCCAGGGGACTGCGCAGGCCTTCCAGCAATCCCTCAGCACGGTTCCGCTTTTGATTCTCGCGGCCCTGTTTGTGGTCTACCTCATCCTGGGCGTGCTCTACGAGAGCTTCATCCATCCGATCACCATCCTGTCGACCCTGCCATCGGCAGGGGTTGGCGCCCTCGCAGTGCTGCTCTGGGCCGGCTACGACTTCAGCCTGATCGCGCTGATCGGGATCATTCTGCTGATCGGCATCGTGAAGAAGAACGGCATCATGCTGGTCGATTTCGCCATAGAGGCCGAGCGGGCGGAGAATCTCGAGCCCGAGGAAGCGATCCGCCGCGCGGCGCTGCTGCGCTTCCGCCCGATCCTGATGACCACCATGGCGGCTCTTCTCGGCGGCATTCCGTTGATGGTCGAAGGCGGCACCGGAGCGGAGATCCGCCAACCGCTTGGCTATGCGATGGTGGGCGGGCTGGCCGTCAGTCAGGTGCTGACGCTGTTCACCACGCCGGTGATCTACATCTATCTCGACAAGCTTGCACGTCTGTTCTCACGAAAGGGGACTGACGATCCGGATATCCGCCGGGAGGAAATCCACGGACCGCGCGCACTACAGGCCGCCGAGTAAGACTCTCATCCTGACCCAAAGCAGGAGGTGGGATCGTCCACTCTCGGGCAGGCTGATCGCACCGGCCCAAGCGACCGATATTGGCCGAGAGCGGCCTGTCCGCTTCGGGGCGGAAGGTATGGGCAAGTGGACGTTCAGCGCAGCTCAGGTAGATGCCTTGATGTGACACCTTCCGGATCTCTCACCTGTGCGCTTTGAAGGTTCGCTCAAATGAACGAAGCAGCCATCGAGATAGGCACAGACGCGGGACCCAAGAAAGATCCCCTGCAAGGGGATAGCATAGGGTATGCAGCACGCCTCGCCCTCGGACATCGTCAAGCGTCTGAAGCGCGCTAACGGTCACCTCGACGGCGTCATCGCCATGATCGAGGACGGCCGCCCCTGCCTCGACCTCGCCCCGTAGCGCCATGCGGTGGAGAGCGCCGTCACGAACGCAAAGCGGGCCCTCATCCACGACCATATGGAGCACTGCCTCGGCGAGGGCGTCGACCGGCAAGGCCGCGCGCGATGCGCTGGCCGAGTTCAAGGCCATCGCCAAACACCTGTGAGGCGGGCATGCTGAGCGTCCTCGCTCACCGCAACTATCGGCACCTGTTCGCAGCGCAGGTCATCGCCCTCATCGTGCACGACGGTGCCATGCGTATGCTCGACGTCGTGATGATGGTCGCCATGGATCGACAGGCCGCCGGGGCCGACGTCCACGTGCTGGGCCAGCGCGCCGACGGGGGCGAGGGCCAGGGCGGCGGGGGCAGCGAGGGCGGCAATCGTGATCTTCATCCAAGGTCTCCTAGTTTCTGGATTTGCCTTGGAATGAACAGCTCCGTGAAACCGTCCCGGATTTTTTCTGCTCGGTAGACGTGCAAGCCATTCGACGACGAATGGTCGAACCGGTCGAATCACCGGCAGCATTCAGGGACCTCCCCAATGCCAGAAGCCGGACCAAGACTTGCGGAGTCCCGGCGTAGGCCGTCGTCGATGTGGGAGGACTTCGGCGTTGTCCGCAATGCCCATCGTTCACTCCGAGTTCACTGGCGCCGGATCATGCCTTGTACGAGCGAACCGGAATCGCACATAAGGGCGACGATGGACTTCGGTGGTTGGCATAGACGCTCGGGAAGGATGCGCGGCTGGTGGGCGGTCGCCGCCCGCATGCTGACGCTCGTCCTCGCCCTGGTCGTCGCCGCCCCGGTCTCGGGCCTGGCGGACGACATGGCTTTCCACGCCGGAGGGCACCACGAACGGACCGAGGCGTTGACGGTCGGCTCCCCCTCCTCGGCCGATGCGTCGGACCCCGGCGTGGCCTCCCACGTCCATTGCGGCTGCCATCAGGTGGCTGCCATGGAGCATGGGCCCGTCCCGCCCGCTCCCGACGCCGCACGTCCCCGCTACGCCCGCGTGACCGACGTGCCGTCGTCCGTCGCGACCAACCGTCTGCCGAGGCCTCCTCGCGCGTGAGGTGACGCCGCGCCTTCGGGCGCGTTCCGCCCGGCCGCCGTATCAAGGCTCCGGGTCCGTCGTCCCACGCGAACACTCGGGACCGACCGCGACCGCCTCGTGCAAGGCCGTCCGGCTCCCGGCGAAGCAGGCTTCCATGCGCACCCTCCTCTCCGTGGCCTTCCTGGCCATCGGCATCGCCGTCGGCGGTGCCGTTCCCGCCGTCTCCAACTTTGTCCGGCAGACCCTCTCTTCGGTCGGCGTCTCCCCCGCCCTGTTCACCCCGGCCGCCGGCCCGGCCCCTGCCAAGCCTGACGCTCCGGAGGCCGAGGCGGCCCATGCGGACGGGGACGGCCACGACCATGGTCCGAAGCCGGCCGCACCCAAGGCCGGGCATGCCCACGGACACGAAGGCCACGGACACGAAGGCCACGAGCACAAGGAAGGCAACGAGCACGCCGAGGAGGGCGTGATCAGGATGCGGCCCGAGCAGGTTGCCGGGCAGGACATCAAGGTGGCGGAGATCGAGGGCGGGACGCTCGCCCGCCACCTCCTGGTCCCCGGCACGATCACACCGGACACCGACCGGATCGCCCGGGTGCCGGCCAAGGTGGTCGGCACGATGGCGGAGATGCGCAAGCGCCTCGGCGATGCCGTGCAGAAGGACGAGGTCGTGGCCGTCCTCGATAGCCGCGAGGTCGCCGACGCCAAGAGCGAATACCTGACCGCTTCGGTGCGCGCCGAGCTGGAGAAGACCAACTACGACCGGCAGCAGGCGCTCTGGGACAAGCGCATCTCCTCCGAGCAGACCTTCCTGCAAGCGAAGGCGACCTACACGGAGGCGCAACTGCGCGTCGACCTCGCCCGCCAGAAGCTGTCGGCCCTGGGCCTCAACGCGGCCGAGGTCGCGGCAGCCCAGAAGCGGGACGAGGCCACGCCGAACCAGTCGAGCCTGCGCCGGTACGAGCTGCGCTCGCCGCTGACCGGGCGCGTGGTCGAGCGCAAGGTCGACGTCGGGACCGCCGTCGGCAAGGAGGGCGACCCGTCCGACGTCTACACCGTGGCCGACCTCTCGACGGTTTGGATCGAGCTCTCCGTGCCGACCGTGGATCTCGGCAAGGTGAAGGAGGGCGCCCGCGTGGAGGTCAGCCCGAGCCAGGAAGGCGGCGACCGGCACGAGGAGGGCAAGGTCGTCTTCGTCAGCCCCCTCCTGAACCCAGACACCCGATCGGCCCGGGTCATCGTCGCCCTGCCCAACAAGGACATGGCCTGGCGGCCCGGAACCTTCGTCACCGCCGAGGTCGAGATCGCCCGGGACAAGGTCGCGGTGAAGCTGCCGAAGGCAGCCTTGCAGACGGTGGAGGGCAAGCGCGTCGTCTTCGTTCGCACGGACGAAGGCTTCGAGAAGCGCGAGGTCCAACTCGGGCGCGCCGACGACGATTCCTTCGAGGTCGTCTCCGGTCTGAAGCCCGGCGAGGAGATCGCGGTCGGCAACTCCTTCCTTCTCAAGGCCGAGCTCGGAAAGAGCGAAGCCGAGCACGCGCACTGAGGGGGGCCACCGACATGATCTCCCGCATCCTCGATTTCTCCGCCCACCAGCGTTGGCTGGTGCTGCTCCTGTCGCTGCTCGCCGCCGGCTTCGGCGGCTACGCGCTGACGAAGCTGCCCATCGACGCGGTGCCCGACATCACCAACAACCAGGTGCAGATCAACACGGTCGCGCCCTCGCTCTCGCCCGTCGACATCGAGAAGCAGGTCACCTACCCGGTCGAGACCGCGCTCGCCGGCATCAAGGGGCTGGAATACACCCGCTCGCTCTCGCGCAATGGCTTCTCGCAAGTCACCGCCGTCTTCGCGGAAAAACTCGACATCTACTTCGCCCGCCAGCAGGTCGCCGAGCGCCTGTCGCAGGTGAAGGAAGACCTGCCGCCCGGGACCGAGCCGCACATGGGCCCGATCTCGACGGGACTGGGCGAGATCTACATGTGGTCCGTGCACTACGCGAGGCCCGGCGAGCGCAAGATCTCGGAGGCTGGCAAGCCCGGCTGGCAGCCGGACGGCAGCTACCTGACGCCGGAGGGGCAGCGGCTGCGGACGGAGATCGAACAGACCGCTTACCTGCGCACTGTGCAGGACTGGATCATCCGGCCCCAGATCAAGACCGTGCCGGGCGTGGCCGGGGTCGACGGCATCGGCGGCTTCGAGAAGCAGTACCACGTCCAGCCCGACCCGACGAAGCTGACCGCGCTGGACCTCTCCTTCGGCGACGTCGCGCGGGCGCTGCAGACCAACAACGCCAACCAGGGCGCCCGCTATCTGGAGGACAACGGCGAGGGCTACGTCGTGCGCGCGGCCGGCCGCCTGGAGAGCATGGAGGAAATCGAGAATGTCGTCGTGGCCACCCGCGGCGGCGTGCCGGTCCGGATCCGGGACATCGCCGAGGTCCGTATCGGGCGCGACCTGCGCACGGGCTCTGGCAGCGAGGATGGGCAGGAGGCGGTCATCGGCACCGCCCTGATGCTGATCGGCGAGAACAGCCGCACGGTGGCGGCCGCCGTCGATGCCAAGATGGACCGAATCCGCAAGTCGCTGCCGCCCGGCGTCGAGGTGCAGACGGTCCTCAACCGGACCGTGCTCGTCGAGGCGACCATCAAGACGGTGGCCAAGAACCTCGCCGAGGGCGCGGCCCTCGTCATCGTCATACTATTCCTGCTGCTCGGCAACATCCGTGCGGCCGTGATCACGGCGCTCGTGATCCCGGTGGCGATGCTGATGACCATGACCGGCATGGTCGAGACCAAGATCTCGGCCAACCTGATGAGTCTGGGCGCGCTGGACTTCGGCCTCATCGTCGACGGGGCCGTCATCATCACCGAGAATGCCTTGCGCCACCTGGCGGAGCGTCAAGCGGAGCTCGGGCGGAAGCTCGACCTGGAGGAACGCCTGCAGACGGTGCGGGCCTCGGCCGAGGAGATGATCAAGCCCTCCCTCTACGGGCAGGCCATCATCATCCTCGTCTACGTGCCGCTCCTGACCTTCACGGGGGTCGAGGGCAAGATGTTCGAGCCGATGGCGCTGACCGTCATCATCGCCCTCGTCTCCGCCTTCATCCTGTCGTTGACCTTCGTGCCGGCGATGATCGCCATCGTCATCACCGGCAGGGTCACCGAGAAGGACAACTTCATCATCCGGGCCTTCAAGGCGGCCTACCGGCCGCTGCTCGGCGCAGCGGTCCAGGCGCCGCTGGCCTTCGTCGCGGTTGCGCTGCTGCTGCTCGCCGGGGCCGGCGTGCTGTTCACGCGGCTCGGCACGGAGTTCATCCCCCAACTCGACGAGAAGAGCATCGCGCTGAACGCCACCCGGATCCCCTCGACCTCGCTGTCGCAGTCGCAGGCGATGCAGCTCAAGGTCGAGCAGGTGGTCTCGAAGTTCCCCCAGGTGGCCTATGTCTTCTCGAAGACCGGTACGGCCGAGGTCGCCACCGACCCCATGCCGCCGAACTCGTCCGACACCTTCGTGATTCTGAAGCCGCAAGACGAGTGGCGGGACCCGTCGCTGAGCAAGGCCGAGTTGCAGGAGCAGATCGAGAAGGCCGTGGGCGAGCTCGCCGGCAATGTCTACGAGTTTTCCCAGCCCATCCAGCTGCGCTTCAACGAGCTCCTGGCCGGTACCCGCGGCGACCTCGCCGTGAAGGTGTTCGGCGAGGAGTTCGAGCCGATGCTGAAGGCCGCCAACCAGGTGGCCTCCATCCTCCGCACCATCAACGGGGCCGAGGACGTGAAGGTCGAGCAGACGGCGGGCCTGCCGTTCCTGGAGATCAAGATCAACAAGGCCGAGGCGGCCCGCCTGGGCTTGAGCACAGGGGCCATCCAAGAGGTCATCGGGGCAGCCATCGGTGGCAAGGACGCCGGCATCGTCTTCGAGGGCGACCGGCGCTTCCCCATCGTGGTGCGCCTGACCGACAAGGTGCGCGAGGACCGCGAGGCCTTGGAGAACATCCCGGTGCCACTAGCGCCGGGTCCGAACGGGCGGGCGAGTTCGGTGCTCCTGAAGCCGGTCGCCAGCTTCTCGGTCACGGAGGGGCCAAACCAGATCTCGCGCGAGAACGGCAAGCGCCGCGTCGTGGTGACCGCCAACGTGCGCGGGCGTGACATCGGCTCGATGGTCGCCGAGGCGCAGGCGAAGGTCACGCAAGAAGTGCAGATGCCGGCCGGATACTACGTGACCTGGGGAGGTCAGTTCGAGAACCTTGCTTCGGCCAAGAAGCGGCTGGCGATCGTGGTGCCGGTCTGCTTCTTTCTGATCTTCCTGCTGCTCTACTCGGCACTGAGGTCGCCCCGCGACGCGCTTCTGGTGTTCAGCGCGGTGCCGCTGGCGCTGACCGGCGGCATCGCGGCTTTGTGGCTGCGGGACATGCCTGTCTCGGTGTCGGCGGCGGTCGGGTTCATAGCGCTGTCGGGCGTGGCGGTGCTGAACGGCCTCGTCATGCTGACCTACATCAAGCAGCTCATGGCGCAGGGCCGGCCCAAGCGCGAGGCTATCCTGGAGGGTGCAATGACCCGATTGCGTCCGGTGGTCATGACGGCGCTCGTAGCCTCGCTCGGCTTCGTGCCGATGGCACTCGCCAGCGAAACCGGGGCCGAGGTGCAGCGCCCGCTGGCGACCGTCGTCATCGGCGGTCTGATCAGCGCGACTCTCCTGACGCTGGTCGTACTGCCGGCTTTGTACGCCCGCTTCGGTGGAGAGGGATCGCTCGCGTCCCCGAGGAGAAATCCGGAGGCCAAGGGGGAGGCATCGGCCCTGCCGCACGCCGCCGAGTAGCCATGGAAGCTCGCGCAGCAACCCGATCTCGGGCTCTCGCGCTGGCCCTCTGGCTGGGATGCCTCCCGGCTGCTCGCGCCCAGGAGGCTCCCTTCGGCCTCTCCTGGGGGCCGATAGGGACGGTGCCCAAGCCTTCGTTGGTCGACCGGGAGGCCAACATCACGGCCCTGATCTACTTCCACGACCAGCCGCCCGCCACGGGCAATGGGAACGGCGGGCTACGAGGCTACATGAAAGAAGGCAAGAGTGGCGCAAGGCCGACCGCCCCCGCAAGGCGAAGTCGACCGGCACGCGTGGCGTGATGGGCGCGATCGATAACGTTGCGCGGATCTAAAATCACACAGAGGGTTGCGGTCACCTCTTCTCGGGTGATATGTGCGATTACGTACGAACTACGTAGACGCTTGCATGAACCCGGTTCTGGCCGCCCCTCGCTCCATCGCGCTGCCAAGCACTTCCGGCCGGGCGCGAGGTCGTCGTGATCCCCCACTGAGAGCGGCTGCGCCAGGATAGTTCTCGTGCTCGCCATCGGGCCGATCGGGGCAATGGCCATCACGGGTGAGCGTCTCCGGCCCGCTCCGCTCTCATCTTCCTTGCCGATCCTGCTCCTCGACGGGTCATGCGCGCGATCAAGCTTCTTCTCGGCGCCCTGCTCTTGCTCGGAGGGCTCTACATCCTGGTCGGCGAACACTTCGCCGGCACATCGTCGGACGCCACAGTCAATGCCCGCATGGCCGTGGTGCGCGCGCCGATCGAGGGCGAGGTCTCCCTCTCGCTCCGCGGCGTCGGTAGCCGGGTCGGCGAGGGCGAGAGCGTCGCCAACATCCTGGACGACCGCTTCGACACCGCGCGCCTGAACGATCTCGAGCGCAGCCTCGGCGGGCAAAACCTCGACCTCAAGCGGGTGCAGGCCCAGCGCGCGGCGCTGAACGCGGCGCGCAAGGGCTATGAGACGCAGGTCGCCGACTATCAACAGGGGCGCGTGCGCCAGATCGAGGCCCGTATCGCTGAGGCCCAGGCCGCCCAGGAGGCCGCCAATGCCCGGCTTCGGGAGGCCGACGCCTCCTGGAAGCGTGCGAACGAGCTGAACGAGCGTGGCGTCCAGACGGCGGTCGCGCTCGACAAGGCGCGCTCAACCTCCGAGGTTGCCAAGCAGGATCTCGAGAGCGCCCGCCAACGGGCGAACTACCTGCGCACGGAGCTGGCCTCCGCCCGCAATGGCGTGTTCATCGGCGATTCCTACAACGACGCGCCCTTCTCCTCGCAGCGCATCCGGGACCTCGACCTGCGCATCGCCGAGCTCAGCGGCGAGGAACAGCAGATCGCGGCCCGCCTCGCACAGACCGAGTCCCAGATTGCCGCCGAGCGGGTGCGGGTCAACAAGCTCACCTCGGCGGAACTCAAGGCGCGCTCACCCAGCATGGTCTGGGACTTCCTTGTCGATGACGGCGAGTATGTCCGACGCGGGCAGGACCTCGTACGGCTCGTCGACTGCTCAAGTCTGATGGTAACGGCGAGCGTGACGGAGGCGCTCTACGACGGCCTGCGCCTCGGCGGGACGGCGCAGTTCCGCTTCTACGGTGACGACCGGATCTTCGACGCGACGATCACACGCCTCGGCGGCTCCGGCGCGGCCGGGCTTTATGCCAACCTCGCGGTCGGGCCGAGCGCCGAGCACCTGAAGCGCTTCGACGTCGCACTGACCGTACCGGCGCTCGCGGCCCAGGCCGGATCCGGCTGCGCGGTGGGGCGGACCGGCAGGGTCATCTTCACACAGGGGCCGCTCGGGGCCGTCCGGGCCTTCGCGACCCGATACGGGTTCTAACCCGTGCTGACTGTCTCGCCCCTCGTCTCGGCCTTCGCGGCGGCAGCGGTGGTCCTGGGGGCCGGCCTCCTCCTCCTTCCGCTGCTCGACCGCGGGCGCACGCTCTGGCGCACGCTGCTCCTCGGTACCGCTACGATCCTCGCCTGGCGCTACATGGCCTGGCGCTTCACCGACACGGTGCCCGCCTTCGCCCTCGCGCCGGAGCCCATCCTGGCCTGGGCCTTCGCAGGGCTTGAGGGCCTGACGGTGATCTCATCGACGATCGCCTTCCTGATCCTCACGCGCGTTCGCGAGCGCGGCGAGGAGGCGACCCGCCATGCGAAGTGGTGGGCGCCGGGGCCGCCCCCGCGCGTCGACGTCTTCATCGCCACCTACAACGAGGAGTTGGAGGTCCTGGAGCGCACCCTCGTGGGCGCCAAGGCCCTCGACCACCCGGCCACCGGAGTTTACGTTCTCGACGACGGAAGGCGCGACTGGCTGCGGGAGGTCTGCGCCCGGCACGGCGTCGGCTACCTCATCCGCCCCGACAATGCCCACGCCAAGGCGGGCAACATCAATCACGCGCTGAGCCTGCGCATGCGGGAGGCGGACGCGCCCGATTTCGTCGCGGTTCTCGACGCCGATTTCGTGCCGCACCGCGATTTCGTCAGCCGGACGCTCGCGCTGTTCCACGACTCCAACGTCGGTCTCGTCCAGACGCCGCAGCACTTCTTCAATGCCGACCCGGTCCAGCACAATCTCGGCATCAGCCGTGCCTACCCGGACGAGCAGCGCCACTTCTTCGACAATGTCGAGGCCTCTCGGGATGCCTGGGGCATCGCGGTCTGTTGCGGCACCTCATCGATGGTGCGGACCGCCGCCGTGCAGGCCATTGGGGGGCTACCCACCGAGAGCGTCACTGAGGACTTCCTGCTGAGCCTGCGGCTTGCCGAGAACGGCTGGCAGACCGTCTACCTCAACGAGGCGCTCACCGAGGGGCTCGCGCCGGAAGGCCTGCAGGAGTACATCGTCCAGCGCGGACGCTGGTGCCTCGGCATGATGCAGATCATCCGCAACGTCTACGGCCCGTTCGGCGGCCATGGGCTGACCCTGCGTCACCGGGTCAGCATCCTCGATTCTCTTCTCTATTGGACGACGACCTTCCCGTTCAGGCTCGCGAGCCTGACATGCCCGCTGCTGTACTGGTATTTCGGCATCACGATGGTGAACGCCAGCGTAGAGGACATCGTCGCCTATTATCTGCCCTATTACATCGCCGTGATGATGGTTCTGAACTGGCTGTCGAATGGCCTGTTCATCCCGATCCTGAACGACGTCTCCCAGCTTCTGGCCGCTTGGCCGATCACGCGGGCGGTTGCGGTCGGGCTGCTGACGCCCGGACCCCACAAGTTCCGGGTGACCGCCAAGGGCGGCGACCGCACCCGCATCGTCGTGCAGTGGCCCCTGATGCGGCCCTTCCTCGCCCTGTTCGGGCTAACGCTCGCCGGCCTCATCCTCGCGCTAACCTCGGATTTCACGTTCAACTACAGCGAGGTGGCCGGGGACGGCAGGGTCATCATCCTGTTCTGGACGCTCTACAACCTCGCAGTGCTCGCCATCACGATGGCTGCCTGCATTGAGCGGCCTCGGTCGAACCAGCCACTGCGGCAGCAGGTCGAGCGCGTCGAGCTGACCGTGGATTCCCGGCGCCTCGGCGCGTGGCTGACCGATCTCGGCACCGATCAGGCTCGCCTCAGCGGGATCGCCGGCGCCGCGCCCGGCTCGGCCGGGCAGCTGATCATTCCCGGCATCGGTCCCGTGTCGGCTCGCGTGCTGGCCGAGACGTCCGACGGCTGCCGCGTCGCCCTCACCCCCGAACCCGAGCAGCGCGACCGCATCATTAGCCGCCTCCACACCGCAGCTGGCGCGCCCGGCACGGGGCGGGGTGATCTCGGATTGATGCTGCGCGAGCTCGCCCGCGGTCTGACCCGCTGAGACGAAGAGAAGAAGAGACATGGCAAAGTCATGGATCAGCCTGAAGGGGGTCGTCTTCTTCGGCGGCGCCTTCCTGATGCTCCTACCGGCCTTCGTGGCCGGCTCGGTCTACACTGGAGGCCTGCAGCAGCAGACAGAGATCCTGCTCGCCGAGAAGCTGCGGACGCGGGGCGAGCTCGGCGCCGACCAGCTCGGCCGGCGCCTGCATCAGCTCTGGCTTGATGTTGACGGCCTTTCCCGTTCGGTCGACCCAGAGCGGCTCGACGGCGTGCGCCAGGACATCACCCTGCTGGGCCAACTCGATAAGCGCTATTCCTGGATCGGCGTCACTAACCTTGAAGGCAAGGTGCTGGCCGCGAGCGGAGGTATCCTCGAGGGCGCGAGCGTCGCCCAGCGATCCTGGTTCCGGCTGGGTCTCACGGGGCCTACCGCGGTCGATGTTCACGAGGCGCAGCTCCTCGCCAAGCATCTCGGCAACGGCCGCGATCCCTTGCGCTTCATCGATCTGGCGGCGCCAATCCGGCGGAAGGACGGCACGATCGTCGGCGTGATCGGTTCCCATGTCGACTGGCGCTGGGTGACGGACAACCTCAAGAGCCTCGGCGCCCCAGGCATCGACGTCATCCTGCTGGCCCGCGACCAGCGCGTTCTGTTCGGGCCGCCGGACCTTGTGGAGCAGCCCCTCACGGTGGGAGCGGCGGCGGCGGCCGGTCGCTCGACCGTCACGGCGGTGCAGCGCGAGCGCTGGCCGGACGGACGCGACTACCTCACTGTAACGGTACCAACCGTGGGCCACGCCGACCTTCCGAGTTTCGGCTGGAGCCTCCTCGTGCGGGAAGACGTCGACAGCGCGCTCGCCCCGACGCGGGAGCTTGTGAGGTCCTTCTGGATCCAGCTCGGGTCGGGCGCCCTGATCGCGTTGGTACTACTCTACCTGATCGCGAGCTGGGTCACCGTCCCCCTGCGCCGGCTCGTCGCGGCGGCCTCCGAATTAGAGACGCGGGCGCCGAGTCAGCCGCCGCACGCGGAGACGCGCTACGAGGAAGTGCGTCGCCTGAGCGTCTCGCTCGTGCGCCTCCAGACCCGCCTTGCCGACCAAGCGTGAGCGCCCTGTAGCCCCTCAAGAATCCAGGTCCTGAAAGGCTCATCCAGACCCGTAAGCCCGCTGTGCACTGGCGTTGTGGCGTACAGCCTGCTCTGGCCACTCTGTCCGGGCCTTTATTGCTCACCCGTGCATCTGGCGAATCAGGTGTCCGGCCAAGGCCAACGAGCGCGTGCAGTTCGCCTACGGCCTGAACTACTCGATCGACACCGCGCACGCGATCGCCGTCGACGTGGAGGCTACGCCCGCGCGCACCTTCAACGAGGTGCGCGGCACGGTGGAGCGCACGCGGGCGCGGTTCGGGCTGACGCCGAAGCGGTTGGTGGCCGACACGGCCTACGGCACCGGCAAGTTCCTGGGCTGGTCGAGCGGAAGATCGCGCCGCACATCCCGGTGTGGGACAAGGCTGCCGGCGTGCTCGAACGTCCATCTACCTGGAAGACCGCATCAGACGTGGCCGCCAGATGCCGAGAACGACATTGGCCGTGGCGATGGCGAGGAGGACCCACAGCGTGTTCCGTTCCGCTCCGAGCGAGCCGGCAAGCGTCGCAGGGTCGACCCGGCCCGACAGGGCGCCGGCGCTGAGTTCGGCTTCCTGCTGCATCGGCCCCAGAACGCCGACGAAGCCGCTCTCGAAAACCAGGATGCCGGTGGCGGCCTTCAGCCAGGCCCAGCCGGCATCGTGATAGCCGCGGTTCAGGCCGATCGCCAAGAGGCCGGCGATCAGCGTCAGCCCCAGCGAGGGAAAGAAGATCCACGTGGCGATGGCGCCCATCCCACCCCGTATCAAGGCGTATTCGGCCAAGGAGGTCGGCGGCGGAGTGAGGTTCAGCAACACGAGCAGGGACGCCATCGCCCCCATGAGACCGATGGCCCCCATCGTATGGAGGAATTTCAGAAGGCGTCGCAATGCGTCTCGACAGCTGAACCGGTTGACACGCGAAACTGTACCGCAATCGGGAGGACCGAGATAGCAACGTCGTTCCGGCCCGTGCAGCAGGCGTCACACGAACGAGCCACCTGATCAGTTCATCGAAGCGGCCATCGCTCCGTGTCTCGGGCGGTTCGCCGGCGTGTACTGCCCCATTGTCGGAGCGTCCTGCCGATAGCTCCGCCGATCGGTGCCATGACGGCACGGCCTCGCGCTCGCGCTCGCGAGAGGCGTCAAGGCTGCGGCGGCTGCGGCGGCGCTGTCACGAAGCGCGGGTCGGTGCGGAAGGCGTTCGCGACAAGGCGGGACAGCCGGATGAAGGCGCGGCCCTGGGGCGTGATGACATAGGCGTCGCCGCTTGCCCGGACGTTGCCCGACGCTGCCTGCTCCTGCAGCCGCCTGTCGATCTGGCGGTATTCGCCGAGATAGCGCTTCTCGAACACCCCGCGCATCCGCTCGGCCGTGTAGGCTTCATCCGGGTGCGCCGCCATCTCGGCGAGCACGAAGACGCTGATAGAGCGGTCGACCGTGACGGGAAGGAGCACGAGGAAGCCGAGATTGAGCGCGAGCGACAGGATGCAGGCGCCGAGCGCGTCGCGGCGGCGGACGCCCCAGTCGGCGAGCCGGCCCGCCGCGACGAGCGCGAGGCCGAGCGTGACGACGAAGGCGACGATCAGCAGGGCGAGGCCGCGGTAGAACAGGATCCCGATCCCCGGCAGGAGATCGATCTGGAACAGAGCGACGAAGCAGAGGAAGCCGAGGGACACGGCGAGGATGTGAAGCGCGACCTGCCCCACCGCCCAGCGCAGGGCCGTCGGCCTCCCGTCGGCCCGCGAATCCGTCACGGAGGCCTCACAGGTCATCGACGCGGATCACCCGCACGAGCGGGCTCGCGTAGACGGCGCGGCTGCGCCAGACCCAGGACGCGCGGTCGCTCCAGGCCGGGTCCTGCGCCGAGACGACCAGCGCGTCGATGCCGGCGGCCGCGGCGCGGTCGCGGATCTCGGCCGGCGCCAGGGAGCCCAAGAAGATCGGCTCGACGGATGCGAGCCGCGCCGCGACCGCGGCGGCGTCCGCACCGAAGAGCCGGGCGGCCCGATCCGCGACGCCGACCGGCTGGCGGCCGTACAGACCGAAATCGAAGGCGCGCGGCAGGGTCGGGTTGTGCTGCAGCACGGCGTCGGCCGGCAGGTGCCGGCCCACCCAGCGATAGGCCGCGCGCAGGGCGTGATCGACGTCCGGCCGGGCGTTGATGAAGGCGGTTTGCGCGTCGCCCGAGACCGGAAAGGCCCGCAGCCAGAACAGGCCGTAGGCCGTCGTGCCGTAGCCCAGGATGGCGAGGGCGACGAGGAGGCGCGGCAGCCTCGCCGGCGTTGCCGCGTCCGGTGCGGCGCGCGCGCGGACCACGAATGCCACGGTCCAGACCACGGCCGAGATCTGCGCGAACAGGACGACCCGCCAGCCGAGATCGTTGGAGATGATCACCGAGCGCAGGAACGAGCCCAGGGCGAGCGCGGCGACGGCGCTGAGGGCGAGGAGCCGCGCGGTCTCGCGGCGCAGCGCCTGGGCTGCCGGGACGCGCCGCCAGAACAGGAACGCGCCCGCGGCGAAGACCCCGAACTCGATCGCGTAGTTCAGAGGGAGAAGGATCAGCCGGAGGAGTGGCTTGGAGGAGGGATCGAGCGGCAGGCTCTCGAGAGGGCCGAATCGGCGCACCGAGACCGCGATGGCCGAGCCGCTGTCGCCGCGGTTGGCCAGGAGATCCACGAGGTGCGGGGCCGCGACGGCGAGGCTCAGGAGTCCCGCGCCGACGAGGAGAAGCGCGGCACGCCAGCGCCGCTCGACGACGAGCAGGATCAGCCAGAGGCCGGCCGTCGCGACGGCGCCGAGCGTCACCCAGACCGAGAGGCCGAGGCAGGACGCGAAGGCGCCGGCCGCGACGAGGAGTGCCGCCGCGTCGGTTCCTGGACGCCGACCGGCGCGCTCCGGCGCGCTCGCGAGCGCCAGGAAGCCGAGCCAGGCCGCGAGCGCTGCGGTGACGTGGTGGGGCACCCACAGCAGCGAGGTCGTCCACCACGCCACCTGCTCGTTGAGCGCGCCGATATCGGGCGTCCAGCTCCCGGCATGCAGGCGCACGTTCAGCGCCAGCACGATGCCGAGGCCGCCGGCCGGGAGGAGGACGAGGAGGCAACGCCGGACGAGGGCGGGCGGCGCGTCGTCGACGAGGCCGGAGCGGACGAGCAGAAGGTCGAGAAGGCCGTAGAGCCCGATCCCCGTCCAGAAGAGCAGGCCGGCGAAGGCGGTGCGACCATCGACGAGCGGTCCGCCGAGCCAATCCGCGAGCGCCGTGAGCGTGTAGTAGAAGTAGTAGTAGCTCGCCCGCCCCTCGCGCGCGAAGAAGGGATCCACCGGCGGAACACCCGTCTCCACGATCGCGTGGGTCGTCGCCGCGTGCTTGACGAGGTCGATGACGAGGAAGGGCTGGCGGAGGGCGCCGCCGATGTCGAGATCGATCAGCGCGTAGAGGACGATCCCGAGCCAGAGGGCTGCCGGCAGGACGGCCCCGCGGATCCGCCATCCGCCGCGCGCCCGCAGGGCGAGAGCCAGTCCACCCATCGCGAGCGCCGCGTTCACACCGACGGCCGCCGGGATCCCGACGGCGCGCACGAGCAGGCTGTCGAGGACCGGCAGGAGGCCGAGGCCGAACAGGATGGCGACGAGCCAGCGCGCGCCCGGAGCGAGCTCGGGAAAGCGCAGCAGCCGGCTCCCGCCAGCGAGGGCGTAGCCGGGCAGCACGACGAGCGGGATGTCGAGCAGAAGCGCCGCCAGCACCCCTATCGCGTCCGATACGCTCCCGTTCATCGATCCGCCGCCGCGAAGTTTGCAGGCATCGCGCTACCACAGGGCCGTTAACCCTTCCTGCGCGGTCCGGCGCGCAGCCGATCAGATTTCCCGGCGGGTCGCGTCCTTCTCGTACTTGCCCTGATACTTGCCCTCGTACTGGCCGACCCGGCGGGCGCGGCCGCGCACCAGCTCCGATCCGAGCCCGGTCACCACGAAGCCGACCTGTAGCAGGACGAAGCCGAGACACACCTGGGCGACGGCCGGCAGTACGCCCTGCCCAGACCAGACCATCGCCGTCACGGCGAAGGGCACCACGAAGAGGCCGACGAGCGACAGGAACAGCCAAGTCAGGCAGAGGCCCGCGACCATTCCGCAGGCGGTCATCAGAAGTAGGAAATAAAACATCTCATGCCGCGCAGTCAGTCGATCGAGCCATAAACGCCTCGCCGTCAGCTTCGCTCACCGTAAGGAGAGCTTCGCCGCGCGTCGATACTGGAATAGGCCCTTGTGAGGTCGGGACGCCAGCCGGCAAGCGATTGAAAATCTGACTGTCTCTCAAATGCAACTCGCGCTGCGACAGGTTGCCGTCGTGTCGCGGCGGGTGTCGTCGCGCATTCGCAGGGACATGCCGACGTATCGTTGCCGGCACCGGGCCGCCATTGCAGCGACACGATGGGGACGGAGCAAGAGCCTCCCGGCATGGGATCGAAAAGCTACTCCGCGGCATCCACAAAAACTTAAGGAATACGATCGAAGACAACATTCGGCTGCGCATTCACCATGAAAGATACTGCAAGATGACCGCGCTGAGTGTCTATGTCGGCAACGATCCTGCGGCTCTTGCGGCCTACCAGGCCTGGCTTGGCCGGCCGGTGGACGACGTCCTGTTCTACCTC